>DAHVLW010000190.1:0-13390 GCA_027320205.1 Acidimicrobiaceae bacterium | reverse complement strand
TCGGTCACGCTGCGGCCGGTGTCGAGGCCGTAGACCGAGACGTGGCGGATCACCCCGTCGGGGTCGACGACGAACGTCGCGCGGAGCGCCACGCCGGACTCCTTGTCGAGGATGCCGAGCGCGCTCGAGAGCTCCCGCTTCACGTCGGCGAGCATCGGGACGGGGAGATGACGGAGGTGCGGATGCCGCTCGCGCCACGCGACGTGGACGTACTCGCTGTCGACGCTGAAGCCGACGACGGCGGCGCCGAGGGCGGCGAACTCCTTCCTGGCCGCCCCGAAGGCGGCGATCTCCGTCGGGCAGACGAAGGTGAAGTCCATCGGCCAGGAGAACGCCACGAGCCACTGCCCGGCGAAGTCCTTCGAGCTCACCCGGATGATCTTGGGGTCATCGACGCCATCTGCAGCCGCGAGGTCGAACTCCGGGAAACGGTCTCCGACGGTGAGCATGGCGGGTCTCCTCCTCGACTCGGCGTGATGGCAAGAGAGCCGCTCCGGCACGCCAGACGATGCCGGAGGACTCAGCAGTCCGGAACGAATCCAAGTGGCGATCTATTCCATCGCCGATCGCCGACGGCGCGGTCGGCAGGCTCACGCCTCGGGCGCGCCCGCCGCGGCGAGCCAGTGGCGTCAGTGGTGGAAGGCGACCCGGCGGGCCGGAGCGACGCCGCCCGTCGGGCGCCGCGCCTCCAGGCCGTGGACGGCGTCGCGGAGGTCGGCGAGGAACAGCTCGGCGAGGTCCCGGCTGAAACCGTTGCGCACGACGACCCGCGCCACCGCGACGTCCTCGAGCGCCGGTGGCATGTGATAGGCGGGGACGATCCAACCGTGGGCGCGCAGCGCCTCGGAGAGGTCGAAGACGGACCACCCCCGCCCGTCCGCGTCGTCGAGGCGGAATGCGACCACCGGGACGCCCTCGCCTCGCGAGACGAGGACGAGCGGGCCGATCTCCCCGACACGCGCGGCCAGCCACTCGGCCGTGGCACGAGAGGCGGCGTGGACCTCGCGATAGCCCTCCGTGCCGAGGCGCAGGAAGCTGTAGTACTGGGCGGCGACCTGCGCGCCGGGACGGGAGAAGTTGAGCGTGAAGGTCGGCATCGTCCCCCCGAGGTAGTCCACGTCGAAGACGAGCTCCTCGGGAAGTGCCGATCGCTCCCTCCACAGCGCCCACCCGACCCCGGGATAGACGAGGCCGTACTTGTGGCCGGAGGCGTTGATCGACGCGACGCGCCCGAGCCGGAAGTCCCAGACGAGGTCCGGGTCGAGGAAGGGGGCGACGAAGCCGCCGGAGGCGCCGTCGACGTGCATCGGCACGTCCGGGCCGCCCCCCGCGGCGAGGTCGTCGAGCGCGGCGGCGATCGCCGCGACGGGCTCGTAGGCCCCGTCGTAGGTCGACCCGAGGATGGCGACGACGCCGATCGTGCCCTCGTCGCAATGCCCCACCGCCCCCGACGGGGTGAGGTGCGTGGCGCGCCCTGCCCCCTCGGCGTCGCCGACCGGGACGAGGCGAGCATCGACGTCGAAGTAGCGGCAGAACTTCTCCCAGCAGACCTGGGCGTTGGCACCGAGCACGAGGTTCGGCCGCGCGGGCCCGCCGGCAGCGCCCTGGCGCCGGCGCCAACGGTGGAGCAGCGCGAGGCCGGCGAGCATGCACGCCTCGCTCGAGCCGACAGTCGAGCAGCCGACCGCCTCACCCCCGCCGGGCGCGTGCCACAGGTCGGCAAGGATGCTCACGCAGCGGCGCTCGAGCTCGGCCGTGCGCGGGTACTCGTCCTTGTCGATGAGGTTCTTCGACGAGCACTCCGCCATGAGCCGCTCGGCGGCGGGCTCCATCCAGGTCGTTACGAAGGTCGCGAGGTTGAGCCGGGCGTGCCCGTCGAGCATGAGCTCGTCGTGGACGACCTGGTAGGCGAGCTCGGCCGGCATCCCCTCGGCACGCAGGCGGTGCTTGGGAACCTCGCCGGCGTCGTCGATGTGCGCGAACTGCGGCCGGAGGCTGAGCGCCGCGTCCCGCGCAGCCGTGTCGTGGCGGTGCAGTGCCATCGGCCAAGACTACCGGGCCGCCGCGAGCCGCTCCCGGTAGGCTGCGGAGGTGCCGGAGGCGACGGCAGCAGCCGCCTGGGGCGCAGAGCTCGCGCGCTGGGCGATTCCCGACGCGGTCGTCGCCCGCGCCGGCGCGAGCCCGTACTTCTTCGAGGTCGGCGAGTTCGCGACGAGAGCCGACGAGGCCCTCGGCCGCCAACGGCACAGCGTGTCGGATGCGATGGCCCTCCAGGCGCTGCCGCGCGGCGGCTCGGTCCTCGACGTCGGATGCGGCGCGGGTGCGGCGAGCCTTCCGCTCGCCGAGCGGGCGGGGCTCCTCCTCGCCGTCGACGAGAGCACCGAGCTTCTCGACGCCTTCGCCGAGCGCGCGGTGGCCAGCGGGACGCCGTTCCGCACGTTCGCCGGGCGCTGGCCAGAGGTCGCCGGCGAGGTTCCGGTCGCCGACGTCGCCGTGTGCCACCACGTCGCCTACAACGTCGCCGATCTTGGCGGCTTCGCCGCGGCGCTCGGCTCGCACGCCAGGCGTCGAGTCGTCCTCGAGCTCACCTCGAGCCACCCTCTTGCGTGGACGAGCCCGTACTGGCGCGCGCTGCAGGACGTCGTGCGCCCGGACGGCCCGGTCGCGGCCGACGCCGAGGCGCTGCTCCGCGAGCTCGGACTCGACGTGCGAGCGGTGAGCTGGCGGCAGCCGCGACAGCAGCTCGACGACGCCGCCATCGGCAGGCTGGCACGCCGGCTCTGCCTCGGTCCCGACCGGTACGCCGACCTCACCGCCGCGCTCGCCGAGATGCCTCCGCCGCGCTGGCGCGACCTGTCTACCCTCTGGTGGGACAACGGAGGGACATGAGGGGCGGGCGGGTCCGACCTCGCGGCGACGCCCGGGCCGCCCGTAGAGGCCGCGCCGCTTCGGCTCAGCGCCCGAAACGGCGCTCGCGCCGCGCGAAGTCGCGAAGGGCTCGAAGGAAGTCCACCCGCCGGAACGCCGGCCAGTAGGGATCTACGAAGACGCATTCGGCGTAGGCGGACTGCCACAGGAGGAAGCCGGAGAGCCGCGACTCACCGCTCGTGCGGATGACGAGGTCGGGATCGGGGAGGTCCGCCGCGTAGAGGTGATCCGCGATGCCTGCCGAGTCGATGCGCTCGGCGATCTGCTCCGGCGGGACGCCGTCGGCCGCGAGGTCGGCGACGAGCGAGCGGCAGGCGTCGACGATCTCCTGGCGGCCGCCGTAGCACAGCGCGATGTTCACGTGCCACTGGCCTGTGCCGGCTGCACCCTCGGCCTGCTTCGCAGCCCGCGAGAGCGAGGCCGGGAGCCGGTCGAGGGTACCGCTCACCGACAGCGAGAACCCGAGCCGCGCCGCGAGGCCCGGCAGCCGCCCGAAGAGCTCGACGAGGACGGCGAAGTACGGCTCGAGCTCGGCGGCGTCGCGCTGGAGGTTCTCCGTCGACAGCACCCAGGCGGTCACGGCCGGGATCTTGAGCCCGGCGCACCAGCCGAGGAACTCCTCGAGCTTGGCCATGCCGCTCCGGTAGCTGAGGCTGTAGTCCTCATGGCCCTCGGCGCGAGCGAACCGGCGATGCCCGTCGAGGATCACCCCGACGTGGCCCGGCAGCGCCGCCGCCGGGAGGCGGCGGACGAGCCGGTGCTCGTAGTAGCGGTACACGGCCTGCGGGAGCGCCACCGTTCGCCAGGCACCTCACGAAGCTCGAACTCGGGAGATGTTGGCACGTCCGGGCGTCCGGCGCCCGCCGGCCTGGCATACCATGCCGCAGGCGGAGCAAGGGCTGGCGGTGGGAGGCTCGGGATGAGGGCAGCGGTCTACCGGACCACGGGGAATGCCGCAGGCGTGCTCTCCGTCGAGCAGATCGAGACGCCGGCCCCCGGCCCCGGCCAGGTCCGCGTGCGCGTCGCCCTCTCAGGTGTCAACCCGACCGACTGGAAGACCCGTTCGGGTCTGACCGGCGCGCCGCCGCGCGACTTCCAGGTGCCACACCACGACGGGGCTGGCGTCGTCGACGCCGTCGGCGCCGGGGTGACCGGCCGGGCCGTCGGCGAGCGTGTCTGGTGCTACCTGGCAGCGGCGGGCAACCCCTACGGCACCGCCGCCGAGTACTGCGTCGTGCCGGCGGAGCGCGCGGTGCCGCTCCCGGACGGCGTCACGGACGAGCTCGGCGCCTGCGTCGGGGTGCCGGCTCTCACCGCGGCGCACTGCCTCGGCGGCCGGCCCGACGGTCTCGCCGGCAGGACCGTCCTCGTCGCCGGAGGCGCCGGCGCCGTCGGGCACTTCGCGATCGAGCTCGCCAAGCACGCCGGAGCCCGCGTCGTCACGACCGTCAGCACCGAGGAAAAGGCCGCGCTCGCTCGGGCCTCGGGTGCCGATCTCGTCGTTCGCTACCGCGAGCCCGGGACGATCGAGCAGATCCGTGCCTTCTCGCCCCGCGTCGACCGTATCGTCGAAGTCGCCCTCGGCGCCAACCTCGACCTCGACCTTGCCGTCGCAGGCTACGGGACCGTGGTCGTCGTGTACGCGAGCGAGGCGACCGACCCGGTCGTCCCGACGCGGCGGCTGATGAACGCCAACGCGACACTGCGCTACGTCATCCTCTACGGCGTGCCGGCCGAGGAGATCGCCGCGGCCGTCGCCTGGACGAGCGCCGCGCTGGCAGAGGGCGCGCTGACCGCCCTGCCGATCCGTCGCTTCCCCCTCGAGGAGGTCGCCGAGGCGCAGGATGCGGTGGAAGCCGGCGCGGTCGGCAAGGTCGTGGTCGTTCCGTAGATCCCGTGATCCGCCAGCCCGGGCCCGGCCGGGGCGTGCGACGCGGGCGCCCCATCCCTGGAGCGACGGCTCGGTGAGCTCGTCCCTTCCGGCATGCCGGCCGGGGAGCCAACCGAACAGCTGGATCTGGCAGATACGGCCGTCGTCCAGGATCACGGCGGCGGCGGACCGAGACCGAGGTAGCTGAGCGTCGCCGTCGGGACCCAGGACACGACCGAGATCACCATGATGAGCATCCACGTCCTCGGGACGAACTTCGAGCCCATGGGCAGGACGAGGAGGATCGGCGGGATCGCGTAGACCGAGTCGACGAGGCGCATCGGCACAGAGTCGAGCGCGCCCCCGGCGAAGCAAGCCGCCGCTCCCCAGGCGGCCCCGACGATGCTCGAGAGGACCGCCGCGCCGATCCCGACCTCGAGGGACACCTGGCCGCCGAGCATCAGCCGACCGAGCACGTCGTAGCCGACGTCGTCGGTGCCGAGCGGGTGGCCGCGGCCCAGGTCCGACCACGGCCGCTGCCGCGCTGGCCAAGGCGCACCCTCGGGTCGACCACGGCGTACAGCCGGAGCGCCGCGCAGCTCGGAACCCGCGACGAACGAGGCGGCGGGCGCCAGCCGCGACCGCAGCCACCCACCGGCGAGGGGAGCCGCCGTCCCCGGCGGTCGCGCCATGGTCCGGCCGGGCATCGTACGATTGCCGGATCCGGGTCGCGATCGTCACAGGGGCCGGCCAGGGGATCGGGAAGGCGACGGCGCTCCGGCTCGCCGCGAGCGGGCTGCACGTCGTGTGCGCCGACCGCGACCCTGGCTCGGCGGAGCGCACCGCCTCGCTCGCGCGCGAGCGGGGGCGGGCGGCGAGCGCGCGCGTCGCCGACGTCAGCCGTGACGCCGACTGCCAGGAGCTCGCCGAGCTCGCCTCGGGGTTCGGCGAGCTGGCCGTGCTCTGCAACATCGCGGGGATCAGCCCCTTCTCGAGCGGCATCGCCCAGGTGAGCGAGGAGCTCTGGGATCGGGTGCTCGCCGTCAACGTGAAGTCCGTGTTCCTGCTGAGCAGGGCATGCCTCGCGCAGCTCAGCGCCACGCCGGACGCCGTCATCGTCAACATGGCCTCGGTCCACGCGTTCGCCTCGCTGCCGGACAGCGCGCCCTACGCCGCCTCGAAAGGGGCGGTGGTCGCCCTCACACGCCAGATGGCGGTCGACCTCGCGTCCTCCGGCGTCCGCGTGGTCGCGGTCGCGCCGGGAGCGGTTGACACGCCCTCCAGCTACACGAGCGCGCTCGGGCTCGGGGCGGACAGCCACGAGCTCGGTGCGCTGAAGGACCCGCACCACCTGGGTTGGCTCGCCGCGCCCGACGACGTCGCCGAGGTCGTCGCCTGGCTCGCCTCTCCGCAGGCCCGCTTCGTCAACGGGACGACGGTGGTCGCCGACGGGGGAATGCTCGCCCAGCTCCCTCGCAGCTGAGCGGTCTGCCGGGCCGCCATGCGCAAATCGTCGCACGTCCGGCGGCTCGGCCGCATGGATGGCGACTCGGCTGGAACCTCGGCCGCGCCCGGCGGCTCTCGCGAGACGCCCGACCTGCTGGGCGGGCTCATAGCCTGCCGGGATGGACCTCGACGGGCTCACCGTCGCGAACCGCCGCCGCCTGCCCGGGCACCTGTCACGCGCACGGAAGGCGGGGAGCGGCGCCGAGCGGGCGCCCGTTAGCCAGCGCATGTCGACGCCCCGCGACCAGCGGGGAGCCCGGGGACGCGCACCGCGGCCACGAGGAAGCCGGCGCGGCGGCCGGCGAGCGGGTCCGGACTAGCCGGTCGTGCCACCCTTCAGCGCCCGGTAGCGGCGAATCAGGGTGTTTGTCGAGGAGTCGTGGGTGAGCGCGGGCTCGGCGTCGCTCTCGAGCTCGGGCAGGATCGCCTTGGCGAGCACCTTCCCGAGCTCGACGCCCCACTGGTCGAAGGAGTCGACGCCCCAGACGCATCCCTGGGTGAAGACGCTGTGCTCGTAGAGGGCGACGAGGGCGCCGAGCGTCCGCGGGTCAAGGACCTCGGCGAGGAGCACGTTGGTCGGCCGGTTGCCCTCCATCACCCGGTGCGGGACGAGCGCCTCCGGCGTGCCCTCGGCTCGCACCTCGTCGGCCGTCTTTCCGAAGGCGAGCGCCTGGGCCTGCGCGAAGACGTTCGAGGAAAGGATGTCGTGGTGGTCCCCCAGCGGGTTGAGCGACCTCGCGAAGCCGATCAAGTCGACGGGCACGAGCCGCGTCCCCTGGTGGATCAGCTGGTAGAAGCTGTGCTGGCCGTTGGTGCCGGGCTCGCCCCAGAAGACGGCGCCGGTCGGGTAGTCGACGCGGCTCCCGTCGAGTGTGACGTGCTTGCCGTTGGACTCCATCGTGAGCTGCTGGAGGTAGGCCGGGAACCGCTTGAGATACTGGTCGTAGGGCATCACGCCGAAGGTCTCGGCCCGGAAGAAGTCGGCGTACCAAATGGCGAGCAGCCCCATGAGCACCGGCAGGTTGGACTCGAGCGGAGCCGAGCGGAAGTGCTCGTCCATCTCGTGGAACCCTGAGAGCAGCTCTCCGAATCGCTCCCTACCGAGGGCAATCATCGTCGAGAGCCCGATCGCCGAGTCCATCGAGTACCGCCCGCCGACCCAGTCCCAGAAGCCGAACATGTTGTCGGTGTCGATGCCGAACTCGGCGACGCCCTTGGCGTTCGTGGACACCGCGACGAAGTGCCTGGCGACGGCGGAGTCCTCGCCAAGCTTGGACACCAGCCAGGCTCTGGCAGAGGTCGCGTTCGTGATCGTCTCGAGCGTCGTGAAGGTCTTCGAGGAGACGACGAACAACGTCTCCTCCGCCGAGAGGTCGGACGTCGCCTCGACGAGGTCCGTGGAGTCGACGTTGGAGACGAACCGGAACGTCATGTCGCGCTTGGTATAGCGGCGCAGCGCCTCGTACGCCATCACCGGGCCGAGGTCGGACCCGCCGATCCCGACGTTGACCACGTTGCGGATCGCCTTGCCCGTGTGCCCGCGCCACTCGCCGGAACGCACGCGCTCGGCGAAGGCACCCATCCGGTCGAGGACGCGATGGACCTCCTTCACGACGTCGGTCCCCTCGACGACGAGGGAGGTGCCTGCTGGCATTCGCAGCGCGACGTGCAGCACAGAGCGGTCCTCGGAGACGTTGATCCGCTCGCCGCAGAACATCGCCTCGCGCCGAGCCTCGACGTCCGTTGCGCGCGCGAGCTCGACAAGGAGGCGCATCGTCTCGTCGCTGACGCGGTTCTTCGAGTAGTCGAGGTAGACACCGGCCGCCTCGGCGACGAGACGTTCGCCACGTGAGGGGTCCTCGGCGAAGAGCTCCCGGAGGTGCCGCCCCTCGATCTCGGCGTGGTGTCGTTCGAGCGCGCGCCACTCCGGACGCGCGCGCAGCGCGCTCTCGGCCATCGCCGGCCACACTACCGGCCCAGCGGATTGACTGCGCTCTGCGCCCCGCACTCAAATGGCCGAGGCGCTACCTCGGTGGCGTCCGGGACCGGAGTCGACGACAGCCGGCAAGCAACGGCGAGGAAGGGGAGCTCATGGCGACGAGCAGGCCGATGCAGCTCGGAATGGTCGGTCTCGGCCGGATGGGCGCCAACCTCGTGCGCCGCCTGATGCACGACGGGCACGAGTGCGCCGCCTTCGACGTCGTCCCGCAGGCTGTGGCGGCGCTCCAGTCGGAGGGCGCGATCGCGTCGAGCTCGCTCGGCGACCTCGCCGGCAAGCTGAGCCGTCCCCGGGCGGTCTGGCTGATGCTGCCCGCAGCGCTCGTGGAGCAGACCCTGGACGAGCTCGTCGCGGTGCTCGACGAGGACGACATCGTGATCGACGGGGGCAACTCCTTCTACCGCGACGACATCAGGCGCGCGAAGCGGCTGCAGGAGCGCCACCTCCATTTCGTCGACTGCGGGACGAGCGGCGGGGTATGGGGCCTCGAGCGTGGCTACTGCCTGATGATCGGGGGCGAGCGCGAGCCGGTCGAGCGGCTCGACCCGATCTTCGCGAGCATCGCGCCCGGACGGTCGAGCGCCGAGCCCACGCCCGGCCGAGGCGACAAGCCGGGGACGGCGCCCCAGGGCTACCTCCACTGCGGCCCTGCGGGAGCCGGCCACTTCGTGAAGATGATCCACAACGGGATCGAGTACGGGATGATGGCAGCCATCGCCGAGGGTCTCGACATCATCCGCCATGCGCATGCCGGGAGGGAGGCGCAGGCCGCGGCGGACGCCGAGACGACGCCGCTTCGCGATCCCGACGCCTATGCCTACGCGATCGACGTAGCCGAGGTCGCCGAAGTCTGGCGGCGCGGCTCGGTCGTCGGCTCGTGGCTCGTCGACCTGACGGCGTCGGCCCTTGCACGCTCGCCAGATCTCGAGGAGTTCGCGGGCAGGGTGTCGGACTCGGGCGAGGGCCGCTGGACGGTGGAGGCAGCCGTCGACACCGGCGTCCCCGCACCGGTCATCACCGCGGCGCTCTACGAGCGCTTCGCCTCGAGGGACAACGGAGAGTTCGCCGCGAAGGTGCTCTCCGCGATGCGATCGGAGTTCGGCGGGCACGCCGAGAAGCCCGCCTGAGCGGGCTTTGGGCCAATGGCCCCTACGCCGCGGTGCGCGGCCTGGCCCGACATCGCAAGGGCCCGGCTTCGCGCGCGACGAGCCCGGAGGTTGCCCTATGGTGAGCGATGCGCAGGCCCGCAGTCTCGTGGCGGTGGATCTTCCGGATCAACGTACCGATCGGACTCGCCGGCGTCGGGTTCGCCCTGCGCCTCCTGCACGAACGCGGGGAAGGCACGCGTCATTCTTCCAGGGTCTCGCCAACTACGCGCTGCTCTTCCTGGTCATCATCTATCTCCAGGGGCACGGCACCTCTCGCCCGTTCACGCGTCTCTCCTGCTCATCCCTGGCTACCTGGTCGGTGCGGCGACCGGGCCGACGGCGGGGAAGCTGGCAGACCGTTTCGCGCCGGCCCTTCCCGCCACGGTCGGGCTCGGCGTCCAGGTCGTCGGCCTCTTCGTCTGCGCCCACCTCTCAGTAACGACTGGGCTGTGGCTCGTGGTCCTCGGCGGGGTCATCAACGGGCTCGGGAACAGCTGCTTCTTCCCCGCCAACAACTCTGCGGTGACGAAGGCCTCCCCGCCGGCCGCCTTCGGGATCTCCTCGGGATGCTGCGGACGTTCGCCAACGTCGGGATGGTCTTCTCCTGCCCGATGGCCATCCTCATCGCCTCCCGCAGCATCAGCCGGCATCTCGCGTTCGCGATCTTCGTCGGCTCGACGAGCCTGCGCGCCGACGACGCGCGGGCGTTCACGTCAGGGCTCCACGACGCCTTCTACGCCTCGATGAGCCTGATGGCGCTCGCCGCCCTCTTCTCGGCCGCCCGGGCCACCCGGATCGGCGGCGCGAGACGCCGCGCCTGAGCCGGCTCAGGCGAGACGAGCCTCACCGTCGACCCGACGCGGGAGTCGCTCGCCCGCCGTCAGCTCGTCTCGCACCTCGGGCGGAAGCAGCGCCTCGGGCACGTCCTGATAGGCGACCGGGCGGAGCCAGCGGCGGATGGCGCTCGCGCCGACCGAGCTGTGCAGCGGGTCGGTCGCCGCCGGATACGGACCGCCGTGGTGCATCGCCCAGGAGACGGCAACGCCGGTCGGGTAGCCGTTCCACACGATGCGACCGACCTTGCGGGCGAGCTGGCCGACGAGCGCGGCGGCGAGCGGCGCGTCCTCGCCCTCGAGCCCGCCCGAGCCGCCTCGCGCCTCGGCGTGGACCGACGCTGCGAGGGCGGGTCCGAGGCGCCCGAGCAGCTCGGCAAGGTGCTCGCCCGAGTCGTAGCGGGTGAGCACGAGCACCGGTCCGAAGCACTCCTCGAGCAGGGGGCCGTCGAGGGCGTCAGGGTCGACCTCGAGCAGCAACGGCGTGCCCCACCACCCGCTGCCCGCCTCCCGGCGGCGACCCTCGGCGAGCGACCGTACCGAGACCGCCTGCCTGAGGCGGCTGCTGCCCTCGAGGAAACCGTCGACGACACGGGCGCTCAGCATCGCCTGCGGCGTCTTCTCCCGCACCTCGGCGGCGAGCGCCCGGGCGAGGGCGTCGCCCGCCGGACCGGACGGGACGAGGACAAGCCCAGGCTTGGTGCAGAACTGGCCCGCTCCGAGCGTGAACGAGCCCGACAGCCCCGCCGCGATCTCCTCCCCGCGCCGCGCCGCCGCCCCCGGGCAGACCGCGACGGCGTTGAGCGCGCCGAGCTCGCCGTAGAAGGGGACCGGTGAGGGGCGGGTCGCGGCGAGCTCGTGCAGGACCCGGCCGCCCCCGAGCGATCCGGTGAAGCCGACACCGGTGATGCGGGGGTCGAGGACGAGCAGGCGCCCCGCCTCGACGCCGAGGACGATGGCGACGGCGTGCTCGCCGGCCCCGCCTCGCGCGCCCCCTTCGGCGAGCGCCTCGGCGCAGAGCAGCGAGGTCCTCGGGTGGGCCTCGTGGCCCTTCACCACCACGGGGCATCCTGCGGCGAGCGCCGAGGCCGTGTCGCCGCCGGGGACGGAGAAGGCGAAGGGGAAGTTCGACGCGCCGAACACCGCCACCGGCCCGAGCGGCCGGAGCAGCCGGCGAAGGTCGGGCCTCGGTCCCATCGGGCTCGAGCCGGCGTGGTCGATCGTCGCCTCGAGATAGGCGCCGTCCTCGAGCACCTCGGCGAAGAACCGCAGCTGGTAGGTCGTGCGCGTCAGCTCGCCTTCGAGGCGCGCGCCGCCGAGCGCCGTCTCGAGATCGGCGAGAGCGACGGCCTCCTGGCGGCGCGCCTCCAGGGCGTCGGCCATCGCGTGGAGCATGCGCGCACGACCGTGCCGGCCGAGCGCCTCCAGTGCCGGCGCGGCCTCCGTCGCCTCCTGGCAGCGCGCGGCCACCTCCCCGGCGGAGGTCTCCTCTATCTCCTCGCCGGCCGGCGCACCGGTCCGCGGGTTCGTGCTGGTGATCATCTCCCCAGTCTGCACCGCCTGCCGCGAGTCTCGCCGCTCAGCCGGCGGGGCCGCTGCGGCGAGCGTAGTCGTGTGCCTGGGCGCGGTCCCGGCTCCCGGTCTTGGCGAATATCCGGTTGACGTGCGTCTTGACAGGGCCTCCCCCACGTACAGGCGCGCCGCGATCTCGGTGCTGGACAACCCCTCGGCGATCAGCCCGAGGACCTCCGCTCCCCTGTCGGCCAGGCCGTCCTGCCGCTCGGCGGGCCGGCGATCTGGAGCACTCGGCCGCCGGGGGGAGCGGAGGCAAGACGCCCGGGGGCTACCGGAGTGGCGCCCGGATCGGTGGAGGCGCTACCGCTCCAGACCACCCAGGACGGGATCAGGCTCGCGGCGAGCGCGCCCGTTCGGCTCACGACCTCGAGAAGCGCCATGAGGATGGGGCACGCCGCCCCCGCCTCTCCGCGCGTGTGTCCGCCGCGGCCGGCTAGGCGTCGTCAACTCCAGGGTTGATCTTGGGTTGATCTCCCTCAATCCGGTGACCAGCTGCTCGTCACGGGCGCGCCGGTCCTCCGTGCTGGGCGCCGACAGCCTGCGCCGCCTTCAGCGGCAGCGGGCGAGCCAGCCCGCGACCTCCGCGTCGCGCGTACCACTCCCATGCCGCGAGCCCGGGGAGCGCCACGTCGGGGCGAGCAGCGTCGGTGATCGGGAGGTACTCCACCTCGCCGGTCTCCTCGAAGCGGCGCTTCGCGGCGCGTGCTCGCGCGAGTCGCTGCTCCAGCAGCCGCATCGAGTCCCCCGTCCGTTCGCGGGCCGCGGGAGAGTCGCCCGCGACACGCTCGAGATCGCTCTCAGGATCTCGAAACCGCGCCGCGACTGCCGCGACCGCCTGGATGCGGCGATCGGCGACCGCTGCGTGGACAAGCTCGGCGGCGCCCTCGCCGATCCCGAGCGCCGCCAGCGCTGCTGCGTCCACCTCGGGCCGCGCCGCGAGGAGGTCGATCGCGGCGCGCACGTCGGCGATCCGCCGGGCGGGCTCGACGAGCTGGCGCGGCTCCCCGGCGCCCTCGCCGTGGTGCGCGCAGTCGAAGGAGAGGGCGACGTAGCCCTCGTCTGCGAGTCGCGTGCCGTACTGGTCCGGCGCGTGCTCTTTCACGTAGCCGAAGGGCCCGAGGAGCACGACGGCCGGCGCCGGAACGGCGAGGTCCCGGGGAAGGTAGAGGTTGTCGGCGAGCTCGAGTCGGATGCTCGGGAACGCGACCTGCTCGAGCGCGTAGTTGCCATGGCGGGGCGCGGTCGCCGTCGTCGCGCGGCTGACGAGCGCGCCGGGGGTCCGGGCGCCCTCGACGGCGCGCTCTCCGGGGAGCTCTGCGCTCGCCTCAGCCCCGAGCACCCAGCCACCTCCCAGCGTCAGCCGTGCTCAGCCGGCCGACGAACTCCGGGATGACCTCCGGGCTCGACGGCGCGCCGCCAGTCTCGATCGCCTGGAGCAGTAGCCCGACGCTGCGACGGCCGAGCTCCTCGAAGTCCTGCCGGATCGTCGTGAGGGGCGGGTCGAAGTACGCCGCCTCGGGGATGTCGTCGA
>DAHVLW010000189.1:0-4258 GCA_027320205.1 Acidimicrobiaceae bacterium | reverse complement strand
TCGTCGTCGTCGACGACGGCTCGCTCGACACCACGGCGCAGGTCGCCTCCCGCGCCGGCGCCCGGGTGGTCCGGAGCTCGCCGTTCGCCGGACCGCTCGGCAAGGGGGGCGCCATGCGCGCCGGGCTCGCGGCGACGGCGTCGGAGGTCGTCGTGTTCCTCGACGCCGACGTGACGACCTTCCGCCCGCACTACGTCTCCGGGCTCGTCGGCGCCCTGCTCGCCCGGCCCGGGACGGCGCTCGTCAAGGGCTGCTACGCCCGGCCGCTCCACGGGCGGCCGACGGGCGGGGGGCGGGTGACCGAGCTCGTCGCGCGCCCGGTGATCTCGCTCCTCTTCCCGCACCTCGCCGCCGTCGCCCAGCCCCTCGCCGGCGAGACGGCGGCCTGGCGCAGCGTGCTCGAGGAGGTCGGGCTCGCCGACGGCTACGGCGTGGAGATGGCGTTGCTGCTCGACGTGGCGGAGCGTTTCGGGACGGCGTCGATCGCGCAGGTCGACCTGGGCACGCGGGCGCACCGCAATCGCAGCCTCGAGGAGCTCGCGCCGATGGCGCGCGCGGTGATCGCCGCGGCGCTGAGCCGCGCCGGGATCCCGGCCGGATGAGCGAGCTCGTCGTCGCCTCCTACCGCGGCCCGGCGAGCTTCGCCGCCGAGCCCGACGGGACCCTCGTGGCGCGGCCCGCGGCCGGAGGGCTTGCCCCGAGCCTGCTCAACGCCCTCGAGGGCACCAGCGCCACGTGGGTCGCCGTGGCGATGAGCCGCGCCGACCGGCGTGCCGCCGCCGAGGGGGCGACGGCGGGCGTGGCCGGCGGCACGCGCCTGAAGCTCGTCGAGCTCGACCCCGAGGTCCAGGCCGCCGCCTACAGCGCCATCGCCAACGGGACGCTCTGGTTCCTCCACCACGGGCTCTTCGACCGGGTGCGCCGGCCGGTCTGCGACCGCGCCTGGCACGCGGCGTGGGACTGCTACCGGCAGCTCAACCAGGTCGTCGCCGAGGCGGTCGCCGCCGAGGCCGGCGACGGCGCGACCGTCGTCGTCAACGACTACCACCTCGCCCTCGTCGGGCGGTTCCTCGCCGAGTGGCGGCCGGACCTGCGCACCGTCCACTTCCACCACACGCCGTTCTGCGAGCCGGAGGAGCTCCGGGTCCTCCCCGGAGCCGTCGCCGGCGAGCTGATCTCCGGGCTCTCGTCCTTCGGGGCCTGCGGGTTCCACACGGACCGGTGGGCGGCGCGCCTCAGTGCCTGCGCCGCGGCGGCAGGCGTCGGGCTCCCGCCGACCTTCTCGGCCCCCCTCGGGCCGGATGCGGCAGCGCTTCGCGCCGTGGCAGAGACGGTCGGCTGCGCCGGGCGCCGCGCGGCGCTGCTCGAGCGCCTCGACGGCCGGTCGCTCGTCCTGCGCAGCGATCGCGTCGAGATGGCGAAGAACCTCGTCCGTGGCTTCCTCGCCTACGAGGAGCTCCTCGAGATGCGCCCGAGGCTGCGGGGCAGGGTCACCTTCCTCGCCAGGACCTACCCCTCCCGCGAGGACGTGCCGGGCTACCTCGCCTACCGCCGGGAGGTCGAGGCGGTCGCAGCGCGGGTGAACGAGCGCTTCGGCACGGCGGACCACCTGCCCGTCGAGCTCGAGGTTGCCGACGACTTCCTCTCCTCGGTCGCCGCCCTTTGCTGCTACGACGTGCTCCTCGTCAACCCTCTACGCGACGGCATGAACCTCGTCGCGAAGGAGGGCCCGGTCGTCAACCGCCGCCAGGGCGTCGTCGCCCTCTCCCGGGAGGCCGGCGCCTTCGAGGAGCTCGGCGCGGAGGCCGTCGCCGTCGAGCCGTTCGACGTGAGCGGCACCGCGACGCAGCTCGAGCGGGCGCTTCAGATGCCGGCGCGCGAGCGGGCGCGCCGGCACGAGGCGCTTGCGCGGATCGCCGGCTCGAGGCCGCCGAGGCGCTGGCTCGACGACGTGGTCGCCGCGGCGCGCCCGTCGGGGACGGGATAGGGCCGGCGGGTGGCGCCGCCCGATCCGGCGGGTGGGGGCGGTCCGGATCAGACCCGAGCAGCCAGTTCGGCGAGGAGCTCGGTCGCCGCGGCCGGGCCGTCGAGCACGAGGTCGGCCGCGGCGAGGAGCGCATCCGGCAGCTCGTCGCTCCCGACGGCGACGCGAAAGGCGCGAAGCGCCCCGCCGCGGCCGAGCTCGGCCACGGCGTCGAAGGCCGGCACGTCGCCGAGGTCGTCTCCGAGGCAGCACGCCACCGAGCTGCCGGCGGCGAGGCGCCGGACGACGCTCCCTTTGTCCGGAGCCCCCACGGGCAGGAGCTCGACGGACATCCGTCCCGGTCGCATCACGAGGTCGTGGCGCTCGGCGACGGACCGGGCCACCACCGCCGCCGCCTCGGCGGCGGCCGGGTCCTTCCGCCAGTGGACGCCGGCGGCGAGGCGCTTCTCCTCGACCTCGACGGGCGGCGCCAGTGCCGACCTGAGCTCGTCCACGGCGAGGCCGACCGCCTCGGCCCGACTGGCAAGGCCCTCGAGCGTGCGGACCGAGCCGTCGGGGAGCGCCTCCTCCGCGCCGTAGATGCCATAGACGCGCAAGGGGCTTCGGCGCTCGGCGAGCTCGAGCGCCCGGACGAGGAACCGGGCCGGCCGGCCCGAGACGACGGCGACCGCCTCGAGGCGCGTCGCCAGACGATGGAGGGCGCAGACCGCCCTCGGGTCGGCGGCGGCGAGCGCCGGGTCGGCGACGATCGGCGCGATCGTGCCGTCGAAGTCGCTCACCAGGCAAGCCGATGGAGCAGCCTCGGCAAGCGCGGCGACGAGCTCGAGCGCCCCGTCGGGCAGGGGCGCGCTCAGCGCGGCCGGCTGCGGAGAGTCGCCGCGCCCTCGTAGCGCCGGCGGCGTCGGGCGAGCCGGCGTCGGCGGAGGCGGCGGACGAGGAGCGGGTCGTAGGCGAGCGCGGCCTCGGAGTCGACCAGGCGGGCGAGGCGTCCCCGGTAGGCCGACGGGGAGATGCCGAGCCGAGAGCGGATCGCCCCTCCCTTCGTCTCGCCGTCGGGCTCGAGCCACCAGCCGCGCTCGAAGTCGAGCAGCGCCCGCTCCGGAGCTGTCAGGTCCACCGGCACGCCTCCACCGCCCCGACAATGCCAAGAGGCCGCTTCCAAAGCAAGCATTCCCCGCAGCGCCCGCCTCGGGTCGACCCGCGTTCGACCCCGCGGCTGCGTCGTGCGAGGCTGGGGCGCGAAGGGAGCGGGGTGGGAGCGAGGTCGTGAGCGCCGTCGGAGTGAGCTACGTCGTCGCCTTCGGCGGCGGGGTGGCGTCGTTCGCGTCGCCTTGCGTGCTGCCCGTCGTGCCGGCCTACCTGTCGCTCGTCACCGGGCTCGACCTTGCCGAGGCCGAGCGCGGCGGGACCCGCCAGCTCGGCCGCATCGTCCGGCACACCCTTCTGTTCATCGCCGGATTCGGGGCGGTCTTCGTCCTCGCCGGCATGGCGGCGACCGCCGTGGGCGGGGCGGTGACCCGCGACAAGGTGCTGCTCGGGCGGGTCTCGGGTGGCGTCGTGATCGCGATGGCCCTGTTCCTCGTCGGCTCGCTCGTCCTTCGCGTGCCGTTCCTCTCCCGTGAGGCGCGCTTCCATCCGAGCGCCTCGCGGCTCGGCCCGCTCTACGCGCCTGTCGCCGGCGCGGCCTTCGGCTTCGGCTGGACCCCCTGCATCGGCCCCGTCCTCAGTGCCGTGCTCGCCGTGTCGCTGTCCGAGCGCGGCCTCGGGCAGGGGGCGCTGCTCCTCGCCGTGTACGCCGCCGGGCTCGGCGTTCCCTTCCTCGTGGTCGGCTGCGGCTTCGGTCGCCTGGCAGGCGCCCTCCGGTGGGTGCGGGCGCACGCGCGGGGCATCACCGTCGCTTCGAGCACCCTGCTCTGCGCCTTCGGGGTGCTCCTCGTGCTCGGCCGGCTGCCGTGGCTGACCCTCGAGCTCGAGCACTGGATGTCGGTCGTCGGGCTCGGCGGGCTCAACACCGCGGGTTGACCGCGTGGCGCGGCTCCTCTGCGTGCGGGCTGTCCTTCCCGGCGCTCAGCGCAGGTTGGCGAGCCGTCGCGCGACGTAGGGCAGCACGCCGCCGGCCGCGAAGTAGGCGGCCTCCGTGGGCGTGTCGATCCTGAGCAGCACCGGGACCTCCTTGCCGTCAGCCCGCACGACGAGCTGGCGGCGCACGAGGTCCTCCGTGGCGCATCCGGCGATGCCGACGACGGAGAAGCTCTCACGCCCGCTGAGGTCGAA
>DAHVLW010000150.1:0-2044 GCA_027320205.1 Acidimicrobiaceae bacterium | reverse complement strand
CGGGATGCGCTCGCCCGGGCGCAGCCGCCCGGTGAGGATGGCGTCGTGGATCGAGATGAAGGCCTTCTCGGCAAGCGTCCGGTGGTCGCGGCCCGAGCGCTCCTCACCCGGAGCGCCGAGCACCCAGGAGCCGTCGCCTTGGGAGGTGCCTTGGGATGGCATCACCTTGATTTTACACAGCCCTGACCGAATGAGCGCCGATCGGCGCCGCGACTGATCATCGATCAGATGCCGGCGCCTACGGCGCCTACGGCTCGACCGGCGGGCCCACGGATGCGAGGACGGCGCGATCCGCGCGCCTCGCGCCGAGAGCGCCGCGAATGCCTGGACGCGCCTGGCGAAGCAGCTCGCGCGCCGCGAGCCGGCCGGACACCGCGTTCACGCCTGGACCGGGCCAGGTCGCGGCTCCGGCGAGCACGAGCCGTGCGACCGGCGTTCGGTAGCCGGACATCCCGAGCGCCGGTCGCAGGCAGAAGCTCTGGCGAAGGTGCATGCTCCCACCCAGGCTGTCGCCGCCGACGAGGTTGGCGTCGTGGCGCTCCAAGTCGGCCGGCGACAGCACCTTCCTCCCCGCGACGAGCCGGCCGAGACCAGGGGCGAGCCGCTCCAGCCGGGCGAGGACCCGGTCGGCGTAGGGCTCGGCCGCCTCGTCCCACGGCAGGCCGCCGAGCTCGCCCGCGCGGTCCTCCGAGATGCGCGGCGGCAGCGCGCGCACCTGGACCCAGAGGACCTGCCGTCCCGCCGGAGCCCGGCTCGGGTCGACGGCGCTCGTCTGGCCGACGACGAGGAGCGGCTCGTCGGGGAGCCGCCCGGCCAGCGCGTCGGCGTAGGTGCGGGCGAGGGAGTCGATCCCGGCGCCGACGTGGACGTAGGCGAAGTCCCGGAGATGCGCTCCGGCCCGCCAGGGCACGGGGCCGTCGAGCGCCAGATGGATCATCATCGTCGCGGGACCGAAGGCGTACCCGCGCAGAGCCGCGGCGAACCGTGCCGGCAGGTCCGCCGGGCCGAGAAGCTCGCCGGCGAGGGCGGGAGGAGCGGCGCAGCACACGACGCCGGACGCCGCCTCGACGCGCTCGCCGGTCGCGAGCTCGACGCCGGTGGCACGCCCGCCGGAGACGAGGACCCTCCGCACCGCGGTGCCGGTCTCGAGGGCGCCGCCGCGCTCCGCGAGCATCCCCGACAGCGCGCCGACGAGCGACTGCGCCCCGCGGGCCGCGACGCACATGCCGCCCTCGGCGTCGGCGAAGGCCTCGAGGAGAGGGAAGACGGCCCCTCCGGCGACGTCGGGCCCGAAATCGAGGTGCAGGCCCCACGGCGCGACGAGCGCCTTCGCCTTGTCCGAGCGCAGCGTCGAGTCGAGCAGCTCCCGGCAGGAGCTCGCCAGCAGCTGCACGAGCTCCGCGCCGCCGGCCGCCCCGAGGCCGCGCGCCGCCGACGCGGCCGCCCGCGCGAGCTCGATCGAGGGCACCTTCGACGCGTAGACGCGAAACAGCGTCGGCGCGACCCGCCGGTAGAGGTCGGCCAGCCCCTGCCAGCCCCGGGCGTCCTCGGGGTCCTCGTCCCTCAGCCCGGCGAGCGTCTCGGCGGCGTCGGTCGTCACGCCGAGGGCGGTCCCGTCCTCGAAGGCGCTCGCGTACGGCCGCGACGAGGTGAGGAGCTCGAGGCCGTGACGCGCGAGCGCGCCCGCGTGCTCCTCGTAGAAGCGCGAGGCCCGGAAGAGGTTGAGGTTCGTCGCGAACAGGTCGTGGACGAAGCCCGGCAGCGTCACCTCGCCGCTTTGCAGGGCCCCGCCCGCCGCCGGCGCCGCCTCGAGGACGAGCACGCCGAGGCCCGCCTCGGCGAGGGTCACGGCGGCGACGAGGCCCTGGTGCCCGGCGCCGACCACGACGGCGTCGTAGCGGCGGGCGCTCACTGGTCCACCCTGTTCTGGTCGTGAGCTGCGAGGCTCTCGATGCACCCCTGGTGACCACCGGTCCATCGCCAAGGTCGCTCGCGACTCGATCGCCACGATGAGTGCAGCGAGGACCGGTGGCCCAGGACGTGC
>DAHVLW010000149.1:0-6501 GCA_027320205.1 Acidimicrobiaceae bacterium | reverse complement strand
CGCGCGGGCGCGGCGCCGCTGCTCGGCTGCGTCCAGCTCGGCGCTCAACTCGCCACGCTCCATGACGGGAGTTTGACGGACGTCCCGTCGGTCGTCAAGTCGACGAGCTCGGTCGCCTGCAGCGGCCCCGCCCACAGGTAGCCTTGGCCGAGGTCGCAACCAAGGGCGCCGATCGCCCGCCTCAGGCGCCGCCGACCTGGTGGACGTCGAGGATGCCGGGCGAGGCGGCGAGCGACGCGACGATGCCGTGCGCGAGCGGGCGGTCGAGCGACAGCACCATGAGGGCGGTGCCCGTCCCCGCCGTCTGGCCGACGGCCATGTCGGTGATGGACACGCCGGCCGCTCCGACGACGGTGCCGACGACCCCGATCATGCCGGGACGGTCGTCGTTGCGGACGACGAGCATGTGCGGAGCGGGGGGAAGCTCGACGGGGTGCTCGTCGACCATCACGATCCTCGCCGCGGCGTCGTGGCCGGAGAGCGTCCCGGCGACGGCGTGTGCCGCCGTCCGCACCGTGACCAGGCTCACCCGATCGTGTGGCGTCGCCGTCTGCGACTCGCGCACGCGAAGGCCCCGCTCCTCGGCGAGGCGCGGCGCGTTGACGAAGGTCACGGGCTCGTCGCTCCCCGGCGCGAGCAGGCCCTTCAGCATGGCGATCGTGAGGATCCCGACGTCCTCCCCGGCCAGCGCCCCCTCGTAGGCGACCTCCACCTCGTCGGGCAGGCCGTCGGAGATCCACCAGGCGAGCCGGCCCAGCTCCTCGACCACGCCGAGGAACCGCCGCACGGCCTCCGAGGCGCCGCGTGCCGCGACGTTGACGGCGTAGGGGACGAAGCCGCCGCCGAGCGCCAGCACCACCTGCTCGGCAATCTGCTCCCCCGCCTTGTCCTGGGCCTCCTCCGTGCTCGCGCCGAGGTGCGGGGTCACGACGACCCCGGGCAGGGCGAACAGGGGCGAGACGGTCGTCGGCTCGGTCGCAAAGACGTCGAGCGCCGCTCCGGCGACCCGGCCCGCGCTGATCGCCTCGGCGAGCGCCAGCTCGTCGACGATGCCGCCACGTGCCGCGTTGACGATGCGCACGCCGGGCTTCGTCCTTGCGAGCAGCTCCTTCGAGAACAGTCCGGCGGTCTCGGCGTTCTTCGGGAGGTGGATCGTGATGAAGTCGGCCGTCTCGACGAGCTCGCCGAGGGGGAGGAGCTCGACGCCGAGCTGGCGGGCGCGCTCGGGGGCGGCGTAGGGGTCGTGGGCGACGATGCGCATGCCGAAGGCGTGCGCCCGCGCCGCGACGAGCGCCCCGACGCGCCCGAGCCCGACGACGCCGAGCGTCTTGCCGTAGAGCTCGACGCCCTCCCATCTCGCTCGCTCCCAGCTACCCGCGACGAGGGCGGCATGCGCCTGGGGGACGTTGCGCGCCTGGGCGAGGAGCAGGGCAAGGGTGTGCTCTGCCGCCGAGACGACGTTGGACTCCGGCGCGTTCACGACCATGATGCCGCGATCAGTCGCCGCCGCGAGGTCGACGTTGTCCAGACCCACTCCGGCCCGACCGATCACACGAAGCTCCCGACCGGCCTCGAGGAGCTCCCTCGTCACCCTCGTGGCCGATCGCACGACGAGGGCGGCCGCGCCGGGGAGAAGGCCCGGCAGGGACTCAGGAGCCCAGTCGAGCCGGACGTCGACCTCGTGCCCCGCAGCGGCCATCTTCTCGAGCCCGCTTCGGGCGAGCTTCTCGGTGACGAGGATCCGTGCCATCGGCGCCGCTCAACCCTCCCCCTTCACGATGCATGCCGCCGGCCCCCGGCCGGCGCCGGACCGGCGCGACCCCGGCGGCCCGCCGTCAGCTCCGTGCCTCTTCGAGCATCTCCCCGAGCCGGTCGATCCCTCGGACGAGGTCCTCGTCGGCGAGCGCGTAGGAGAAGCGCCCGTAGCCGGGCGCCCCGAAGGCCTCGCCGGGCACGAAGGCGACGCGCGCCGCCTCGAGCACGAGCTCGGCGAGCTCGAGCGTCGTCGACGGGCGCCGGCCGCGGATCTCCCGCCCGAGCACGCCCTCGAAGGACGGGAAGGCGTAGAAGGCCCCCTCGGGGAGCAGGCAGCCGACCCCCGGGATCTCCCCGAGCATGCGGTGGATCGTCCGCCGCCGCCGGTCGAAGGCCGCGCGCATCGCCTCCACTGCCGAGAGGTCCCCGCTCACGGCGGCGAGCGCCGCGCGCTGGGACACGTTCGCGACGTTGGAGGTCTCGTGTGACTGGATGCTCGTCGCCGCGTCGACGACGTCCGGAGGGCCGACGAGCCAGCCGACCCGCCAGCCGGTCATGGCGTAGGTCTTGGCGACCCCGTTGAGGACGACGCAGCGGTCGGCGAGGCCGGGCACGACGACGGGCATGGAGTGCGCGACGCCGCCGTCGTAGACGAGGTGCTCGTAGATCTCGTCCGTGACGACCCACCAGCCGCGCCGCAGGGCGAGCTCCCCGATCGCCTCGACCGCCTCGCGGTCGTAGACGGCTCCGGTCGGGTTGGACGGCGAGACGAACAGGACCACCTTCGTCCGCTCGGTGGCGGCCGCCTCCAGCCCGTCCACGCTCACCTGGAAGCCCGTCGAGGAGTCGGTCGGCACGACGACGGGCACGCCGCCGGCGAGCCGGATCGCCTCGGGGTAGGTGGTCCAGTACGGCGCGGGGAGGAGCACCTCGTCGCCGGGGTCGAGCAGTGCGGCAAAGGCGTGGGCGACCGCCTGCTTGCCTCCGTTGGTGATGAGCACCTGCGAGGGCTCGACCACGTAGCCGGAGTCCCTCGCCGTCTTCCTCGCCACGGCGGCGCGCAGCTCCGGGAGCCCGGCGGTCGGGGTGTAGCGGTGGTTGCGCGGGTCGCGGCAGGCCGCGACGGCGGCCTCGACGATCGGCTCCGGCGTCGGGAAGTCCGGCTCGCCGGCGCCGAAGCCGACGACGTCGGCCCCCGCCGCCTGGAGCGCCTTCGCCTTGGCGTCGATCGCAAGGGTCGCCGACGGCGTGACCGCGGCGGCCCGCCTCCCGATGCGGCTGCGTACAGCCTGGTCGCCGTGCCCGGCACGTCCCCCGGCGCGCCCGATGTCGGTGCTTGTCGCCATACCTGCAATGCTGGCACACCTGGGGCGGGGGGCCGGCAGCTCCGCCGGCCCGGCTGACGACGGAGGTGGTCCATGGCGGCGATCGAGATCCCCGAGGAGCTCCTGCCGAAGGACGGTCGCTTCGGCAGCGGACCGTCGAAGGTCCGGCCCGAGGCGTTCGCCGCCCTGGCCTCGGTCGCGCCGACCTACCTCGGGACCTCGCACCGCCAGGGGACCGTCCGCGACGTCGTGCGGCGCGTCCGCCGGGGCCTCGCCGCGCTGCTCTCGGTCCCCGACGGCTACGAGGTCGTCCTCGGCAACGGCGGCACGACGGCCTTCTGGGACGTCGCGACCTTCTCCTTGATCGAGGCGAAGAGCCAGCACTGCTCCTTCGGCGAGTTCTCCTCGAAGTTCGCCGCCGCCGCACAGGCCGCACCGCACCTCGGCGAGCCGGAGATCGTCGCCTCCGAGCCCGGGACCCACCCCCAGCCGGTCGCCAGCGCCGACGTCGACGCCTACGCGCTGACGCACAACGAGACCTCGACGGGCGTCCAGATGCCGGTCGTCCGGCCCCGCCGCGCCGACGGCACGCCGGCGGAGGGCCTCGTCCTCGTCGACGCCACCTCGGCGGCAGGGGGGATCCGGTTCGACGCCGCCGAGGCGGACGCCTACTACTTCGCGCCGCAGAAATGCCTCGGCTCCGACGGCGGGCTGTGGATCGCGGCGCTCTCCCCGGCGGCCCTGGAGCGTTCGGCGCGCCTCAAGGCCGCCGGTCGCTGGGCGCCGGCCTTCTTGGACCTCGAGATCGCGGTCGAGAGCTCCCGCCTCGAGCAGACCTACAACACGCCGGCGCTCGCCACGCTGCTGCTCCTCGCCGAGCAGGTCGAGTGGTTCAACGAGCACGGCGGGCTCGAGTGGGCAGCCTCGCGCTCGGACCGCTCTGCCGAGATCCTCTACGGCTGGGCCGAGCGCTCGCAGTTCGCGTCGCCCTTCGTCGCCAAGCCCGACGAGCGCAGCCACGTCGTCGCGACGATCGACTTCGTCGCGGGCGTCGACGCCGCCGTCGTCGCCAAGGTGCTGCGCGCCAACGGCGTCGTGGACACCGAGCCGTACCGCAAGCTCGGGCGCAACCAGCTCCGGATCGCGATGTTCCCCGGCATCGAGCCCGACGACGTCGAGGCATTCACCACCTGCGTCGACTACGTCGTCGAGCGCCTGCACTGAGGGGCCCGGCAGCCGACCGGGCGCGGCGTCGGACGTCGCCACCCCGGGGAGGGATGGCGGACCCGCGAGCGTCGGATCGTGGAGTGTTTCACCGCTGAGGTTGTTTCACGGTTAACCCGTGACGGTGCGTGGTGGAGCGCCCGCATCTCGACGGCGACGGTGACCATCCCGAAGCCCTGCTCGACGGCGCCTTCGGTACCGGCGATCTCCGCGAGGTGGTCGAGGCCCGCTCTCGTCTCGACCATCACGACGCAGGCCACGTGCTCGAGCTGGCGCACCTCTGCCGTGCCGGCGCGCGCGGCGGCGCGGAACGGCCCGTAGGAGCGGATCCCGCGGGGCGGGTAGCGGCACGCCGCGCCGGCTCTCTTGCAGGAACGCGTCCATCGAGGACCCGGCGACCGCTGCCCTCAGCCCCCGGAGACCTCCTCGAGGCGTCGCCGGCCCTGAGCGATGAACGGCATCATCTCCCGCAGCTCCGCCCCCACGCGCTCGATCTGGTGCTCACGTCCCTTCTGGCGCAGCTCGTTGAAGCGCGAGCGGCCCGCCTTGTTCTCCGCGATCCACTCCTCTGCGAAGCTGCCGTCCTGGATCTCGTCGAGGATGTGCCGCATCTCCGCCCTCACGGCGTCGCCGACGACGCGTGGCCCACGCGTGAGGTCGCCGTACTCGGCGGTGTCCGAGATGGAGAAGCGCATCCCGCTCATCCCCTGCTCGTACATCAGGTCGACGATGAGCTTCAGCTCGTGCAGGCACTCGAAGTAGGCCGACTCCGGCTGGTAGCCCGCCGCGACGAGGGTCTCGAAGCCGGCGGTCACGAGCGCCGTCAGCCCGCCGCAGAGCACCACCTGCTCGCCGAAGAGGTCGGTCTCGGTCTCCTCGACGAAGGTCGTCTCGAGCACCCCGGCCTGGGTCGCTCCGAGGGCGTCGGCGTAGGCGAGGGCGAGCGCCATCGCCTTTCCGGAAGCGTCGGAGGCGACGGCGATGAGCGAGGGCACGCCGCCACCCTCGGTGTAGGTGCGGCGCACGAGGTGGCCGGGACCCTTCGGCGCGACCATCGCGACGTCGACGCCGGCCGGGGGGACGATCGTGCCGAAGCGGATGTTGAAGCCGTGCGCGAAGAACAAGGCGTCGCCGGGGCGGAGCTGCGGCGCGATCTCCGCGTCGTAGACGGCCGGCTGCTCGGTGTCGGGGAGCAGCAGCATCACGAGGTCGGCCTCGGCGGCCGCCTCCGCCACCGGCAGGACACGAAGTCCCTCCGACTCAGCCTTCGCCTGTGACGCCGAGCCGGGGCGGAGGCCGACGCGCACGTCGACGCCGGAATCGTGCAGGTTGAGCGCGTGGGCATGGCCCTGCGAGCCGTAGCCGACGATCGCGACCTTGCGCCCTTCGAGCAGGCCCCGCTCGGCGTCCTTCGAGTAGTAGAGCTTCGCCACCTCTTGTCCCCGCCTTCCGTGATCCGTGTCCGCTAGGGCCCCTCGACCGACTCGCTGAGCTTAGGGAGCGCGATCCGGCCGGTGCGCTGGATGGCGCGGATGCCGTAGGGCCGGAGCACCTCCTCGAAGTCGTCCAGGGCCTCGGGCCCCGAGGCGAAGCGCAGCGTCAGCGCGTCGGTGCCGACGTCGACGACCTTGGCGCCGAACACCTCGGCGAGCTGGATGACCTGCGCCCTCGAGACGGCGTCGGCGCCGACGGTGACGAGGAGCAGCTCCGCCTGGCGGGCGTCGAGCGGGTGGAGCTCGTCGATCCGCACCACGTTGACGAGCTTGTCGAGCTGCTCCACGACCTGCTCGAGCGGCGCGGACTCGACGTCGACGACGATCGAGATCCGCGAGAAGCGGGGATCGTCGGTCGGCGCGACGGCGAGCGAGTAGATGTTGTAGCCGCGGCGGGCGAACAGCCCGGAGACGCGCACGAGCACGCCGGCCTTGTTCTCCACCAGGAGGGAGACGAGGTGGTGAGAGGGGCGCGATCCGGCGCGGCGCGGCGCTCTCCTGCCCGGCTCGCGACGTCCGGCGAGCGGGACGACCGAGGGGGTGCCCGCGGCGGGAGCGCCCGCGGCGCTCACTGGTCCACCCTGTTCTGGTCGTGAGCTGCGAGGCTCTCGATGCACCCCTGGTGACCACCGGTCCATCGCCAAGGTCGCTCGCGACTCGATCGCCACGATGAGTGCAGCGAGGACCGGTGGCCCAGGACGTGC
>DAHVLW010000147.1:0-1856 GCA_027320205.1 Acidimicrobiaceae bacterium | reverse complement strand
GCACGTCGACCGCGAGCCTGCGCCCCGGCGTGGTGGCCGCGTGCTCCACGTAGGCCATCGCGATGGGCCGGCCGAGCGTCGGGGAGAGGACGCCGCTCGTCACGCTGCCGACCCGGTCGCCCGCCGAGGCGTCGAGCACCGCGTAGCCATGGCGGGGAGCACGCCGTCCGCCGCCGAGCAGGCCGACGAGCGTTGTCGTCACGCCGAGCGCCGAGCGGCGCTCGAGGGCGGTGCGCCCGACGAAGTCGCCCGGCTTGTCGAGCCGCACCACGCGGCCGAGCCCTGCCTCGTACGGCGTGACGCCGCTCGACAGCTCGTTTCCGTAGAGGGGCATCCCTGCCTCGAGGCGCAGCGAGTCGCGGGCCGCCAGGCCGGCCGGGACGACCTCGTCGTCGCGGCCGGCGTCGAGGAGGACCTCGAACATCTCCCCCGCGTCGCCGGCCGGCACGAAGAGCTCGAAACCGTCCTCGCCGGTGTAGCCGGTGCGCGCCACGAGCGCCGCGACGCCGTGGACGACCGACTCGACCGAGCCGTAGTACGCGAGATCGTCGAGCGACGTCGCCGTCAGGCGCTGGAGGACCTGGAGGGCCAGCGGGCCCTGGATGGCGACGAGGCCGTAGCGGTCGGTGGCGTCGACGACGTCGGCGCGACGGTGGGCGGCGCGACTCTGGAGCTCCGCGAGCACGGTTGCGGCATTCGCCGCGTTCGCCACGACGAGGTAGTCCTCGGCTCCGCGGCGGTAGACGACGAGGTCGTCGAGGATCCCGCCGTCCGGGTCGCAGAGCATGGTGTACCGGGCTCGACCGGGCGCGAGCGCCGAGAGGTGGCCGACGAGGGCGTAGTCGAGCGCGTCCGCCGCCCCGCGGCCGCGCACCTCGATCTCGGCCATGTGGGAGAGGTCGAAGACGCCGGCTCGCTGGCGCACGGCATGGTGCTCGGCGAGGTCGCTCCCGTAGCGGAGCGGCATGCTCCAGCCCGCGAACTCTACGAAGTGAGCGCCGTGGGCCAGGTGACGGTCGTGGAGCGGCGACCGGCGCAGCTCGTCAGCCGGGTGGTCGCTGCTCCGCTTCGCTGCTTCCGGGTGCTCGTCGGACATGGGGCCTCCGCGGTAGAACCGCTCCCCCTCTGTCTGACCGTCCGCCGTGTCCACCCGACGTGCGGCTGGGTCGACCGACCCGCCATCCAGAGCATCGCACCCTCCACGGTCCTGGCGCCTGAGAGTTTCCGGGGAGGTTGCCCCTTCGGCGTCCCGACAGTCGGGAGCTCTCCCGTGAAGGCTGGTTCTTCGCCACTATCCAACACGAGCCAAGCGAAGTCAAGGCTCTGCCGGACCACTGCGCGCGGGCGGGGCGATCAGGCGCCGATGGCCTCGCTGCCAGCCGCGCCGCGAGCAACCTCGACCGCCCAGGTCAACGCTGCCATCCCGGCAGCATCGAGCCGCTCGCGGCTGGCGGCGCTCCTCCGAGCGGCGTCGCTGTGGCCGAGGAGGTGGTCCATGACGTCGGCGAGCAGCCGGCCAACCGGGCCGTCTCCCGCGAGAACGGCCGCCCTGAGCTCCTCGTCGGCGCCGACGCCGGACAGCTGCAGGAGCTGGTAGGCCATGGCGGGCTCGGCCCGGACGATCCTCTCGATCTCGGCGAGGTCGAGCTCACGGTCGAGGAGGCGGGCGGCGAGCTGCAGCCGGGCGAGGCTCGAGCTGTCGAGGGTCCTGCCCACGTCGAGCCGGGGTCTCGACAGCAGGTAGCCCTGGAAGAGGTCGAAGCCGAGCGAGCAGCAGTGGTGGAGCTGCTCGTCCGTCTCCACCTTCTCGGCGAGGAGCTTCACGCCGTAGTCGCGTAGGCGCGAGACCATCTGGG
>DAHVLW010000128.1:0-7542 GCA_027320205.1 Acidimicrobiaceae bacterium | reverse complement strand
TCCCGCTCGTCGAGGGCGCTCGTCACTCAGGTCAAGGAGTACGAGCGGACCGTCGTCGAGGCGGCTGTGACGCGCGACGCCGGTCTTGCGGAGCTGGCCCTCGCACTCCACCCGCTCGTGCCCGGCGTGGGCGTCGCCCGGGAGCTCCTGGCCGAGTACCGCGAGCGGCACGGCGAGCACCTCGCCTACCTCCGCTAGCGGGTCGCCGCCGGCGCTTGCGGGCAGCGATCCGAGCGGTCTGAGCGGTCCGAGCATGATCCCGGCGCGGGGACCTCGACGCGAGCTGTTCGAGGCGACGCTCGACTGGAGCCTCGGCTTCCTCGACCGCTCGCGGCACCTCGTCTGGAACCCGAGCGTGTACGACGCCGAGGTGCCGGCGCGGACCGTGCATCTCACGCCGAACTCTGCCTGGGTCGCCCACGGCCTCCTCGCAAGGGGCGATCCGTCCTCGAGGGACGAGGCCGTCTCGATGCTGGAGAGGGTGCTCGCTCTACAGCTGCGCGCTCCTGGCGCCGCCTTCGACGGCACGTACGCCCTCTTCGCGGAATCGGCGGAGCCAGACCCGGAGCGGGCGGTCGTGTGGAAAGACTATGACCCGAACTGGCGCCAGTTTGTCGGGACAGCGCTCGGCCTCGTGCTCGAGGACCACGGCGGCGCGCTTCCCGCGAAGCTCGTCGAGCGCATCGAGACCTCGGTGCTGCGGGCCTGCCGGGGCGAGCCCGAGGGGCGTATCCCGCTCGACTACACCAACCCCGGCCTGATGCAGGCATGGCTGCTCGCCTGGTGCGGCCGGCGGGTCGGCGACGCCGGGCTCTTCCGGCGCGGTGCCGCCCTCGCCGCCGCCCTCGGCGCGCGCTTCGAGGAGCTCGGCGGCTTCGACGAGTTCAATTCGCCGACCTATTACGGGATCGACCTGTACGCCCTCGGGCTGTGGCGCGAGCTCCCGCCCGATCCGACCTTCGCCGAGCTCGGCGGTCGCATGGCGGCCGCGCTCTGGGCGGAGGTGATGGAGCGCTACCACGACCGGCTCCGCAACTGGTGCGGGCCGTTCACGCGCACCTACGGACCCGACGCGACGCGCTCGGCGACGCTGCTCGGTCTCTGGCACGCGGCCGTCAACGGCATGAAGGACGCGCCGCTCCCCGCGCTCGTCCCTGCCGGCGAGCCCGGCGAGACCCACCATGGCAACGACGTGATGGCAGGCCCGGTCATTGCCAGGCTTGCCTCCCCGGACCTGCTGGGCGCGCCGCGCCGCTCCGCTGTCCCGGCCGCCGCCGGGCGCAGCCTCGCCTGGCGAGTGGGGGAGCGGCGGATCAGCTCCTGGATCGGCGAGCGCCTCATGCTCGGGGCGGAGTGGAGCGCGCGCGACTGGCTCGGCTCGCCGCAAGCTGCACCGCTCACGGCGCACTGGTCTGAGCCCGGCGGCGTGGCTGCGCTCTGGCTCTCCGGGGCGCGTCAGGTCCATGCCGTCGCACTCCCGAGCCGCCTCGAGATCCACGAGCAGGTCGGTGCCGGCGAGGTCGCCACGGACTCCGAGCCGGACGCCCTCGGAGAGACCGATTCCGGCGCAGGGCGAACGGGCGCCGGGATCGCTCGCCGTGTCCGGCTTCTCGGAAGCGGGTTCCGTCCAGAGCTCGCCGGGAACGTCATCCACACCTCCGCGATGCGCATCGAGCTCCTCGGTGACGTGGTCTCGCTCGACGCGCGCCCCCTCGAAGGCGTCGCGAATCCGGCGGAGGTCGAGATCGTCGTCGGGCTCGGCCCCGCGACCCGGGCCGGGGGCCCCGCCCTCGCCCTCGTGTTCGCCCAGGCGACCCGTGAAGCTGAGCCTCGAAGGACACGCCGCGTAGGCTGCGGCCCCGGCGGACCGGCTGGACGACGGAGGCGGCCTTCCCGTCGGCGGGGCGGTGCCGCGCCTCAGTGCGATTCGTCCGTGCTGCCGGCTCCGTTCGCCGGCGGCGACGCAGCGGCCTCCGCGACGGCGTCGAGGAAGAGGCGCCCCGCCCGTGACGAGAACCACCGCGCGTGGCCGATGAGAAACGTCTCGTAGGTGACCCTGACCGCGTCCGGGGAGCCCACGATGCCGTCGAAGTACTCGAGCTCGGAGAGGGCGAAGCCGACGTGGACGAGGGGCAGGAGCACGGCGAGCGCCTCGGCCTCGCCCGCCTCCAGCGGGCGTTCGGCGAGGTAACCCTCGACGAGGGAGGTTGCGAGCGCCGGCCGGGCGATCTCCTGGGGCCTTTCCTGCAAGGCGAGCCAGGCGACGGCGTTGCGCTCGATCGCCGTCGCGAGGTCGAACATCGCGCTCGTCCGGTCGGCGAGCCCGAGGTCGATCACCCCGACGACCGTCGCTCGGCGTCCGGACGAGGACCAGAACAGGTTCGAGACGTGCCAGTCGTTGTGCGCCCAGGCGCTCGGGAGCGCCGCTGCGACAGACCCAAGCCGGTCGCGGTGGCCCGCGAGCGACCCGGCGACCTCAGCCCGCCAGCGAGAGGAGAGCTCCGGGCCTCCGAGCGCTGCCTCGAGCATCGGCCGCGCCGCTGCCTCGCGCTCGATCGCCCTCACGACGTCGGTGTCGTCGAGGACCCGGCCGAGCGGCTGGAGCGGCGAGGGCTTCCTCGCCGGCGCGACGTAGGTGGCGGCCGCGAGGTGGAGCCGGGCGAGCGCTCTCCCGGCGGCGTGCGCGTGGCCCGCGGTCGCGGGTGGCAGCCACGACGGCGCCTCGCGGTAGAGGTCGCGGCCTGCGCAGCGTTCGTGGACCTCGTAGGTCCAGGCGTCACGACCGATCACGGTCGTGCCGTCGGCATCGGCGAGCACCCGGGGGATGGGCACGGCGAGCCGGCGGAGATGCTCGGCGAAGCCGTGCTCCTCGGCAAGGCTCGCCGCGCTGCGCACGCGCTCGTCGTGGCGCTTGACGAGGACGGCGTGCCCACCCAGGGCCGGGAGCACGAGCGCGGCGCTCGAGAAGGGGCGGGGGCTTCGCCAGAGGACGCGCCGGGCGCCGCCTGCCTCGGGGAAGCGGCGGAGCACGGCGTCGGCCTCCGGCAGGCCTATCGGGTCCCACGTCGACTCGACGAGGTCGCCCTCGAGGCCGTGGACGAGGGTCACCGAGCCGTCGCGCTTCGCCGTGAGAGCCGGTACCAGGGGATCACGAGCTGCTGCAGCACGTAGGTGAGCCCGAAAAGCCCGACGGAGAGCGCCGCGGTGACCGCGACGGCGGCGTAGACGAGATCCGTGCGGAGCTGGTTGCTCTGCTCGGACATGAAGATGCCGAGCCCGCGCGTTGCGCCGACGTACTCGGCGAATATCGCGCCGACGACGGCGTAGGTGACCGCGATGCGCAGGCCGGCGAAGAAGTGGGGGAGCGCACCGGGGAGCTTCAGGCGGAGGAAGACCTGCCGGCGACGGGCGCCCATCGAGCGGAGCAGGTCGACGGCGTCGCGCTCGGCGGCGTCGAATCCCTCGGTCAGACCGACCGTCACGGGGAAGAAGGTCACGACCGCGACCACCACGAGCTTCGCGAGGAGCCCGAAGCCGAGCCAGAGGTCGACGATCGGCGCGATCGCGATGAGCGGCAGCGTCTGGGAGGTGACGAGGAGCGGGTAGAGCGCGTGGCGCGTGGCGCGCGAGAGCTCCATTGCCGTCGCGAGTGCGAAGCCGCACGCCAGCGAGAGGGAGAAGCCGATCAGCGTCTCTTCGAGTGTCGGGACGGTGTTTGCCCAGATCGCGCCTCGCCAGTCGAAGCCCTGGGTCGCGACGAGCCACGGGGAGGGCAGGATCTGCGGCCGGACGTGGCGCGCCGTGGCGTAGAGCTGCCAGGCGCCGAGGATGGCGGCGACGAGGAGGAGCGGCGGGAGGACCTTGCGCGCGTGCGCGGCGCGCCGGCGCGCTGCCGCGGGCGAGCGCACCGGCGCGCCGAGCAGTTCGGCCGGACGGGCGAGTGACGTCCTCATCGGCGTGCCGTCCCGTCCAGGTAGACGTTCGTGAACCAGCTCCCGATGTCGTGCGGCACCGAGTGGAGCACCGCACCGCTCGGCGAGTGGAGGATGCCGTGCTCCGCTGCGAAGCGCGTGTAGCCGTACCAGCGAGAGTAGGTCTGCACCCCAAAACGGCCCTTGGCGTCCAGCCAGAACGACTTCGCCATCAGCTTGGCGCTGTCGTAGACAAGGGCCGGGTTGCCGAAGACTCCCGGGTTGTCGGCGATGAGGATTCTCGCGGCCTCGGCCGGGTGGTGCGCGGCGAAGGTGAAGCCCCTCGCCGATGCCTGAACGAAGCGCGTCGCGACGTCCGGGTGCCGGGCGAGGAAGCCCCGACTCGAGATCAGCACCACCTCGTAGTGGTCGGGGAAGCCCCAGTGCTGGAGGTCGAAGTAGGACATCGGCTCCCCGGCGAGGCGCGCCTGGATCACCTCCCAGGTGACGAGCGGCCAGTCGAAGTCGGCGCGCCCGTCGTACACGGCGGCGTAGGCGGAGGTGTTGAGGTCGACGACCTTGAAGTTCGGCTTCCCGTCGGGCAGCGTCCCCTTGCAGCCGGCCTTCTCGATCAGGTACTCGATCGAGGCGATCTCGTCCGTCCCCCCGTCCCAGGCGAAGGTCTTTCCGACGAGGTCGCACGGCTGCCTGATCCCCGATCCCTTGCGGAAGCCGACGACGCTTGCCTGGTGCTGGAGGATCGCCATCACGGAGACGTCCGGCAGCCCGGAGGTCTCGTCGATCGCGACCTCGGACTCGAAGGAGATCCCGAAGTCCGCCTTGCCCGCGGCGACGAGCTCGTCGGGGAGCGTGGTCGTGTAGGGGATGATCTTCAGCCTGATCCCGGCGGCGCGGTAGTAGCCCAGCGTGTTTGCGACGTAGAAGCCGGTGTGGTCGGTGTTCGGCGTCCAGTCGAGCGCGAGAGTGACCACCGAGGGCGAGTTGGTGCGCTGCCTCGGCGGTGTCGCCGCGACGGCTGCCTCCGGCCGGGAGCGCCGGGCATGCTGGGCGCCGGCGGCGAGCGCCGGGACCGACGCCGTCAGCAGCGCGACGAGCACCACGAACGAATGCATTGCGCCGCGGCGAGCGGCCCACGTGCGGATCACCATGTGACGTCCCTTCGCTAGTACGACCTAGATCAGGTTCGACAGGTGTGCTCTCAGCCCGAAGCTCGTCGGGCACCCTGCGTCACTCAGGCCCCAGGTTACCCGCGATCGCGGGCGCGGGCGGTAGCGTTCGGGGATGCTTCGGCCGGTCGCCGGCGCAGCCGTGCCTCCTGGGACCGGGACGAGCGCGGAGCTCGAGGTCCGCGGCGTGCGCAAGTCGTTCCCGACCGACGAAGGAGGGATCGAGGTGCTTGCCGGGGTGGACCTCGTCGCGCGGCAGGGCGAGTTCGTCGCCGTCGTCGGACCGAGCGGGTGCGGCAAGTCGACGCTGCTCGCGATCCTCGCAGGGATCGAGCCACCCTCGGGGGGCGAGGTGCTCCTCGACGGCGAGCCGGTGACCGGCAGGGCCGGCCGCTTCGCCTACATGCCGCAGTCCGACGTCCTCCTCGACTGGCGCCGCGTCCTCGACAACGCGACGCTCGGGCTCGAGATCCGGGGCATGCCGCGGCGCGAGGCGCGCGCCAAGGTCGAGCCGCTGCTCGAGACCTTCGGGCTCGCCGGGTTCGAGCGCGCGTACCCCTTCCAGCTCTCGGGCGGGATGCGCCAGCGCGTCGCGCTCCTTCGCACCGTCGCCCAGGAGCAGGGCGTGCTCCTCCTCGACGAGCCGCTCGGCGCCCTCGACGCCCTGACGCGGAGGGACATGCAGATCTGGCTGGAGTCGGTGTGGGAGCGCTTCCGCTGGACGGTCGTGCTCGTCACCCACGACATCCGCGAGGCGGTCTATCTCGCCGACACCGTCTACGTCCTCTCGCCGCGACCGGCGTCGATCTGCCGCGGCGTCGCCGTCGACCTCCCGCGGCCGCGCACGCCGCAATCGGCGAGCTCGCCCCGCGCCCTCGAGCTCGAGGCCGAGCTGCTCGCCACCCTCGGCGGCTGAGCTTCCCGTAGCCTGGCCCTGACATGGCTGCGCAGACGCCACGCCGCCGGCCGGCGGTCGTGACCGCGCCGGCGGCCGCGGTGCTGGAGCTGACGGCGGCGCTCGCGCTGCTCGCCGCGGCGGCGATCGCCGGGGTGCTGCTCGTCCACCGTCCGTGGCCCAACCGCCTCGACGTCTGGGGTTTCTCGCTGCTGCCCGCGAACCTCGGCTCGCGCACCTACCACGACGTCGCCGACCTCGGATCGGCGCCGGTCTTCGCAGCCGGCATCCTCGTCACGGCGGCGATCGGCTGGTGGCGCGACCGGCCGCGCGCGCTCGCCTGCCTCCTCGGGCCGACCCTCGCCGTCTTCGTCACCGAGCGGATCGCCAAGCCCCTCGTCGGGCGGCACGCGGTGCTCGGCGGAAGCTCCTACCCGTCCGGGACGGTCACCGCCGTCGCGGCGCTCGCCGTCGCCGTCGTGCTCGTCTCGCCGAGGCTGCTGCGCCCGCTGTCCGCCCTCCTCACGGCGTTCGCGGTCCTGGCGGTGTGCGCGGCGGTCGTGGGCATGAGATGGCACTACCCGACGGACACGATGGGCGGGATCGGCGTCGGCGCGGGCTCGGTGCTGCTCGTGGACGGCCTCGCCCACCTGCCCGGCGCGCTGCGGAGCGGCGCCGGCCGGCGGGCGGTGCCTCAGTCCTCCTCGCCGTCCACCGACTCCGGGTCGTCGAGCCACGCGCCGGACTCGACCGCCTCGACGAGGTCGAGCGGGACCTGGTCCTCCTCCCACTCGTCGTCGTAGTCGACCTCGCTGTCGCGAAGCGCGGCGAACGGGGCGTCCTCACGCTCGAAGGGTTCAGGCGGCTCGCGTTCGGGTAGCTCGTAGCGCCTCGGCACCCCACCACTGTGGCGGCTCGGGGCGGCCACGGCAAGGCTCCGCGTCTCGCAGCGCTCAGGAGGCCTCGGGCCGGGTGTCGGGCTCGGTCGGCCGGGGGCGGAGCGGCAACCGCGCGATGTCCTCGGGCGCCGTTCCCGCCTCCGACTTCCCCAGATGCTCGTAGCGGTCGATGCGGCTCCCGACGCCGGAGGCGATCGTGCGCTCGAACCAGAGCGCCCGCTCGGCGGCGTCCTTGAGCTCCTCCTCGCCGTTCAGCACGCGCACCCAGCCGCGCGCGTCGCGCGTCTGCCGGTGAGCCTCCTCCACCTGCCGCCTCCGTGATGCACGGACTCCGAGCGCGATCGCGACCACCGCGACCGCGACCACCGAGCAAGCGACGGCGATCCATGCCATGGCGCTCGCCTCCTCTGCTGCTCCCAACCCCCTCTGCCGGCCGGTCGGCCGGCCGTGACAAGGTTCGTAACCATCTTGGCACCACCTCGCAACGACGGGTAGGCGCCGAGACCGGGGCCGCAGGGCAGCGGCGGCGCCAGCGTGCCGCTTCCGCGGTGGCGGCGCGAAGCATGTCGTTCCTGCTGTCGGGCGGCCGGGTGCGCGCGGCGCCGCCCGGCTCGGCTACGCGCCCGCCAGGGAGAGCAGGATCTGGGCGA
>DAHVLW010000092.1:0-9974 GCA_027320205.1 Acidimicrobiaceae bacterium | reverse complement strand
CCGGTCGAGCGGCGGTCCTCGACGAACAGCTCGGCGAACGCGGCGCCGGGCGCCATCGCGGCGGCGAGCACTCGCTCCACGACGTCGTGGTCGACCAGCGGGCTCTCTGCAGACGGCATGGGCGGCTCTCCTCGGGCTCCTCACCGGGCGGGAAGGGGCCGTCCGGGGCGCGCGGCAGCGCCGGCCCCGGCGCAGCGGCACGTCGACATTCACGGCGCGCGCCGGCCGGCTTTGGCCGGGCGGGCCCCGCGCTCGTATCGTAACGGGGATGGCGATGGAGACCGATCTTCGGTCCGGGCTCACCGGCTGCGCCGAGCTCGTTGTCACCCGCGCCGACACTGCGCTCGCCTGGGGCTCCGGCGACGTCGAGGTCCTCGGGACCCCCCGCCTCGTCGCCCTGTGCGAGGAGGCGACGACGAAGGCGATCGAGGGGGTGCTGCCCGCCTCGTGGACGACCGTGGCGATGCGGGTCCGCTTCGACCACCTCGCTCCGGTCGCCGTCGGCACCACGGTTCGCGCCGAGGCGACGCTCGAGCGTGTGGAGGGCCGACGCGTCGTCTTCACGGTCACGGCGTCGGACCAGGCCGGGCTCGTCGGCGCCGGGCGGGTGACGCGAGTCGCCGTGGAACGAGCCAGGTTCATCGCCAAGTCGCGCTAGCGAGGAACTGGCCGCGGGCAGGTCGGCGGGCGCGATCCAGCAATTCCGCCAGTTAGCGACCGGCAAATCCGCCAGTCGGCGAACCTGAGTCATTACGATCTGCGCGACGCATCACGCCCGATCGTCCGGAGCGTCGGGAGACGGCAACGATCGCGCGGCCTGCGCAGGAGCGAGGCGGGAATGGACGAAGCGAGCGCTCACGACGAGCACGAGGAGCACGCCGAGGCGACACCGATCTTCCAGGTGTACCGCCGTGGCTACGACCCCGAGCAGGTCGATCGCTACGTCGCGGACCAGCAGCGGCGCCTTGACGAGGCGACGAAGCGGGCGTCCGAGGCGGAGCGCAAGCTGGCGGCGGCGGTCGGGCAGCTGCGCGAGCTCCACCGCCGCGTCGCCGTGCTCGAGAGCGAGGAGCGGTCGCCGCAGCCCCCGACGCTCGACGCGCTCGGCGAGCGGATCCAGCGCATCCTCCAGGAGGCCTGGGAGGGCGCCTACGCGCTGCGCCAGAGCACCGAGCAGGAGATGGCCGAGCTCCGCGAGCGCACTGCCGGCGAGGCGGAGGCGGTCGTGATGGCGGCGCGCCAGCGCGCGCGTGCGATCGAGGACGAGGTCGAGCGGCGCCGGCGCATCTACCTCGAGCGCGTCGAGGAGGACCGCTCTCGGGCGCTCGCCCAGATCACCTTCCTCCACAAGAAGCGCGACGCCGCCATCGGCGATCTGCTGAAGGTCAAGGCGGCGATCGAGTCGACGGTCGACGAGATGTCCCGCAGCCGCGAGCGCGATGCCGAGCTCGCCGCGCACCTCGCGCACGGCTCGTCGGCGGGCGCCTCCGCGGGCGCCTCCGCGGGCACCCCGGCGGGCTCGTCGGCGGGCGGGCAGGGTCTCGGCCCCGGGGCGCTCCCTGGCACCGGGTCCCCCGGGGGCACGCGTGCCGACGATTGGCCGGAGACGTTGCCGGCGCCCGGGTCATCGACCGGACGCGAACGGGACGCATCGGAGCTCGTGCGCAGCCACCGGGCAGCTCGATCGCGCGGCGACCAGCCGGGCGCGCCGCCGGCGCGTGACACGGTGCCGGCGCGGGGCACCGCGGCGAAGACCCCGCCGGGAGATCTGGATCCGACGCGCGCCGTGGCAGCGGCCGGCCCGCGGCGCGGCTCGCGGGCGTTCTTCGACATCGAGGCCGAGCCCGACGACTGACCTGCGCCTTGCCTGGTCCATCGCTCGACCGTGGTCCGAGCGCCACGAGCCCTCAGGCCTTGCTCAGGCGATCTTGACGACGCCTTCGCGCAGCAGCACGTCGAGCCCCTCGCTCGCAGGCGAGCCGAAGAGCGCGGCGACCATCCAGACGTCGCCGGCGCGGACGTCGAGGTAGCGCCCCGCTCGGCTCTTGCGGCGCTGGTGGATCGAAAGGACGAGGTTCTGCGCCTGCTCCCAGCCCGGCCCGGACATCTCCTGCAGACGGACGAGGTCGACGCGAAGGCGCGTCGGGTGGGACCGGAAGACGTCGGGCCCGTCGGGCCCGTCGGGCGCGTCGCGTTTCGGCGGTGCCGCGCCCGACGAGCCGGCGCCCACGGCACCGTCCGGAGCACCGACCTTCCCGCTGCCGCCTCGTCCCCGCGCCTCCGCGAGCGGGGGGACGAGCTCCATCGGCTCGACGGCGTACAGCTGTGCGATGCGCAGCAACCGCTCGACAGAGATCGCGCGCTCGCCGCGCTCGTAGGCACTCACGCTCGCGGCCTTGAACTCTCCGCCCGTGATCGCCTCGACGTCCTGCAGCGCCCACTCTTGGCGCAGCCTCGCCGTGCGCAAGAGCTCACCCTGGGCAACCAGGAAGGAAGCCGACCTGCCCGGTCGGGCACCTCCGGGGCTCACGTCAGGAGGCTAGTCACATCTGGCGCTTGGCGAGATGGCGGTGGCCCTAATGGGCAGACTCGTGGACTCCTGTTACGACAGACCACATTGCCCAACTGGACATCACCTTCGGCCCGAGCCGGATTTGCAGCCATTGGGTCCGGCGGTCGGGGAGAGGGGAAGCGACGCGGCCCGTGGCGCTCGCGACACCTAGGCCAGCGCGAGAGGTCTCTGCCAATCGCCGAGGAGCAGGTCGCGGAACCCGTCGCTCGGGAGCGGCCGGGAGAGGTAGTAGCCCTGAGCGGCGTGGCATCCGAGCTCGCGCACGTCGACGAGCTGACCCGCCGTCTCCACCCCCTCGGCGATCGCCTCGAGCCCGAGGGCGTCGGCCATGCCGACGATCCCGGCGACGACCGCGCGGCAGTGGGCATCGGCGGGCAAGCCGATCACCATCGCCCGGTCGATCTTGACCCGGTCGATCGGCAGCTGGGCAAGGTAGGCGAGCGAGGAGTAGCCGGTGCCGAAGTCGTCGAGGGCGAGGTGGACGCCGAGGTCGGTCATCCGCCTGAGCGTCCATACCGCCGCGTCGAAGTCGTGCACGAACGCCGTCTCGGTGATCTCGAGCACGAGATCGGCGGCATCGAGGCCGCTCCGCTCGACGGCCGACGCGACACCCGCGACAAGCCCCGGGGAGTTGAGCTCGCGAGCCGACAGGTTCGCCGCGACCTTGACCCGGCTCCCGGCGACCTCCGGCCACTGCGCAGCCTCGGCACAGGCGCGCTCCACGACCCAACGGTCGACGGAGTCGATCAGCCCGTGCTCCTCGGCCAACGGGATGAACTGCGACGGCGACAGGAGCCCGCGCACGGGGTGCGCCCAGCGCACGAGCGCCTCCGCGGCGACGACGGTCCGGGTGGGAAGGTCGACGATCGGCTGGTAGTGAAGGACGAACTGGTCGGCAGCCGCAGCCTCGCGGAGGTCGGCGAGCAGCTCGACCTTGCCGCGTGCCTCGGTGCGCATCGCCTCGGCGAAGATCTCCGCCCCGTTGCCGCCGCGGCGCTTCGCGGCTCGCATCGCGACCTCCGCCTCGGCGAGGCGGACGTCGAGCGCGTCGTCCGTCCAGGGGCCGGGCGCGAGCACGGACCCGCCGAGGCTGACGGTGACGAACGAGCTCCCCTGCGCTCCCGGCAACGGGTCGAGGAAGGCGTCGACGAGCTGCTCGACTGCCGCGATCGCTGCTTGCCGGCTCGGCGCGTCGCTGACGAGCACGACGAAGTTGTCGCTGCCGAGCCTGACGACGAGGCCCGCGTCGTTGACCCACTCGGCGAGGCGCCGGGCGACGGCGCGCAGCAGGGCGTCTCCCGCGACGATTCCGAGGGCGGAGTTGACCAGGCCGAACCGATCGACGTCGACGTGGGCGAGCGCCATCCAGCTCTGGGCCTGCCGCGCCCGTTCGCGAAGCAACGGCCACTGCTCCTCGAGCGCCTGCCTGCTCGACACCCCGGTGAGGGTGTCGGTCAGCTTCAGCTTCGCCACCTCGAGCTCGAGCGCACGCTCGGCGCCGATGTCCTTGATCGTCGCGTCGAGCACGCGCGCACCGGTCTCGTCGAAGGACTCGTGGAAGGCGGCTCGCACCCAGAGCAGCGACCCGTCCCTGCGCCTCGACGGGAAGTCGATGCTCCTCCCGCCGATCGAGCCACTCATGAGCTCCCGCTGGATCCGGGAGACCGTCGTCGGCTCGACGGCGCCGAGGAGGTAGGCGATGCCGCTCTCGTAGAACTCCTCGACGCTGTATCCTGTGAAGTACTGGCATGCCCCGCTCACGAACTCGAACCCGAGCGCTGCGCCGGTCCGGATCCGCACGTACAGCTCGCCACAGTGCTCGTTGTGATAGCGGAGCCGCTCGAGCTCGGCATGCAAGCTGCCCGCGTCGAGCGCGATGCCCCGCGTCCGGACGCCCTCACCGCCGGGGCCGTCGACTGCCTCGGCGCTGACCAAGTGCCACCTCGCCGTCCCGTCGCCGCGCGTCACCTTCTCGAGCCAGCCGACCCGGTCGGTCTCCCTCGGCGGGCCACCGCCGGCACCGACGAGCGCGCCGGCGCCGGCGAGGGCGGCCCTGGCGGCCTCGGCGACGCCACGGATGACGTCGGGAGGCTCCAGCTCAGGGAGCCACCAGAGGAGCTCGCCTGTGGCTGCGTCGAGCTCCCAGGCCATTCCACCTATCCCGTCCAGCACCTCGCGAAGGGCAAAGCGCTCGGCGAGCACACGCTCGGCGTCCAACGGTCCCTCCCCTGCTCCGACAGGCCCGCCGCGCGACGGGCGCCGGCGTTCTAGCCGACGCCGGATTCAGTACACGACCAGTGACTATGCTACTACGATGCGTGGTGAACGCTGACTTGGGCGGCGCGCTCTACGATGACCGCCACGGCGGGCGCCGCGCCACGTATGCGCGCGCGGCCGGTCTGGGCCGCTAGCTCATCGGGTAGAGCGGGGGACTTTTAATCCCAAGGTGCCGGGATCGAGACCCGGGCGGCCCACTGTGAAATACCAGGTCATGGCGCTAGGTGTTCACCTTCGCCTGATCCGCGCCTCCGCGGCTGCTGTTGCCTCCTGCTGCCGCAGAAACGATCGCCGACCCGCAGTGGCACGGGCGGCAGGCGAGGCACCGTCCTGATGCGCCCGCCAGGGACATCGTCGGACGAATCGAAAACGCCCCCGCGGTCGGGCTCTGCCTGCTCCGGCCGCGGATGCAGCGCTCGCGCGGCATCGAAGATCCGGCTGGCACGAAACGGTCAGACCTGCTGCAGGTCGGTACGACCGTACAAGCGCAGGGCGACTCCTGTCGCCGCTTCCCTGTCACGCGACTCGAAGGCCCGGGCCAGGGCGCGCGCCGACGACCGGCGGACCATCCTGGGGCCGGGGACTCGGATCCGTCGGAGGTGGTACTGCCCCTCGAAGCGGTAGGTGCCGCCCCGCATCTTCACGCAATAGGTGCCGACGAAGAGACTCGCCACCTCGGATAGCAGCAATCCGCCCAAGACCTGCAGATCCCATGGCCCGGAGACGACGAGATGGAGGTTGTGGTGCGGGTAGAGGTGACCATCGTCGAGGACCGGGTGGCTGCGCGCCTTGATATCCGGAAGGAGCAGCTTCGGTCGTTCGCCCAGTGCCGGACCCACCTGGTCGATGGTCCGACGCCACGAGCCGGGAACGCATCCCAGCCTCGCTGTTGACGCAAGCTCTCGCCGGCCAGATGCGGGAACGCTTTGGGAACGCCGCGGTCGTCAACCTCGCTCCGTTCCCAAGTTGCGACGGCAAGGAGTCCGTGGATGTCGGCTGGTGGGCTGGTCGACAGCGGGACACGGCATGCGGGTGGCTCCGTCGCGGCAGCGGACGCCGTGCTGCCCGCGCCGCTCCGGGACGCGGAGGACATCGTGCTCATCGAGCTGTGGGCGTTCCCGGGCGGCGCCGACTACGCCACGCTGCGCGACAGACCACGTTCTCGAGGCATCACTGCTACCGCGCTCGTCGACGCCCTCGCCCGCCTCGTCGATGCCGGGCGCGTCGAGGTCACCGCTCCTAACGGGGTCGCCCGCTATCGCGTGGTGCCGGAGGAGAAAGCGACGGTCGAGGCGCGCCTCGGCACGGGTGGCTCTCTCGAGGGCGCGGTCCGGGACCACCTCGCCTGGTGCACCTCGCTCGTCGCAGAGATGGAAGCGTGTCGCCTGGCTGGCGCCCACCCATCCGGCAGGTTCTGGCGCTTCTGCGTGGAGCAGGCGAACCTTGAAGCTGGCCTTGAGACTGCGCTGGGCCTCGGCGATCACAAGGCGGCAGCCCGTCTCGGCGTGGCCCTCTGCTCACTCTGGGAGTTCCGGCGCGCTCCCGGCGTTGCGGCGAACCAGCTCCGGCAGCTTCTCGGCGGATCGCTTGAGCTTGCTGCACGCGTCCAGCTACTCGCCGGCCACGCGAGGCTCGCGCTGCGCGAGGGCGACGTCGATACCGCGCTCCACGAGCTCGGCGGGGCCGTCATCCTCGCCGGAGACGGCGGCGACGCGCGATGCCGGGCGCGCCTACGCAGCGAGCTCGGCCTCGCCCGGCTGTGCGCCGGCGATGTCGCGGGTGGGCGCCAGCTCATCAGCCGGAGCCTCACCGAGCTCGACCTCCTCGGTGCCCCCTTCGAGCTCGGTCGTGCCGAGGCGACGATGGCCCTTGCCGACATCGCCGGCGACAGTCGAGCCGAGGCACGGTCGCATCTCAGGCGCGCGATGTCCCTCCAGCTCGCCATCGGTGACGAGCCCGGCTACGGCCGGAGCCTGCTCGCAAGCGCCATGGCCTTGCTGCTCGACGGGGACCGCGGTCGAGCGCTCGAGGACGCGACGGCGGCGGCGGGGGCATTCCTCAGCGTAGGAGACGACGACGACCTTGCCTGTGCGCTGCTCGTCGCCGCCGGGACGCTCGGCCACGAGCGCTTCGAGCTTGCACTCGAGGCTGTGGGGACGTCGACCGCCCTCTCGTCCCAGAGCGCCGTGGCGCGCTCCCTCGGCTGGGCCGGGGCGCTGGACGCCGCGCTGGCGCCCGCCCGCAGGCGCGCCGGCGGTCGAGCCGGCGAGCTCACACACCGAGGCGCGGCGTCGGCCCCCGCGGCGACCGTGCGACGGCTGGTCGACGTCGCCAAGGGCAGCCTCGCTGCGGGGCAGGTGGAGGTCCGGGTGCTCGGACGCTTCGAGGTGCGCCGCGACGGGCGAGAGGTTCGCCTGGCGCCGCAGGTCGCGCGGCTCGTCAAGCGTCTCGTGCTGGGCCCTGAAGGCCTCCACGTGGAGCAGGCCGTCGACTTCCTCTGGCCGGAGGCGGCACCGCAAAGGGGGAGGCGACGGCTGCGCAACCTGCTCGCCCGGCTCTCCCGGGCGGCTGGTCCCCTTGTGGTACGGAGAGCCGAGACCCTGCGGCTCGCTCCCGGCGTCGCCGTCGACATGGTCCGCTTCGAGACGGCCGCGAGCGAGGCGATCGGCGCCCTTCGCAACGGCGGGGACCTGCAGGGCGCGCTTCGCCAGGCGCGTGGCGCGAACGACCTCTACACCGGCGACCTCCTGCCGGAGGACCGCTACGACGACTTTGCCCTCTTCGCACGGGAACGGCTTCGCCGTCTGCACCTGCGCCTGCTCGACGCGGCGGCCGCGGCGGCGGCCGCCGAGGGAGACGTCGCGCTGGCCGAGACCTGCCTCCGGCTCGCCCTCGACGCCGATCCTGCCGACGAGAGCCGCTACGTGGCGCTCGCCAGGCTCCTCACCGCCTCCGGCCGCCTCATGCCAGCGGCTGACCTCTGCGCGCGGGCACGGGCGCTCGCTCGAGAGCTGGGACTGCGCGTGTCGCCCACCATTGCCGAGCTTGAGCTCGCCATCGCCCGGCGAGCTGGAGCGAGCCGTCACGTGGGCGCGACTGGCTCGCCTTGACGTCGGCGCGGAAGGCCGACGGGTGCGCTGCGGATGCGCGCCGGCCGCAAGCTCGGTCCGATGGGCGTCTCGGTGTCGGTCGTGCTCCACCTCGTCGCCGAAGCGCTCGACGAGGGGCGTCTTGCCGGCGAGGCCGAGGTCGTCGAGACAGGTGACCGCGGGATGATCGCCAGCGCCGACGACCTCGTCGACTTCATCCAACATCATCGGGCAAGAGATGACCCGTCGGGCACCCGCGGGGCGTGACGCGCGCGGGCGCCATGGATGCGCCGGCCGATCACGCTCGCCGGGAGGACATCTAGACCGGCCCGGGGGCCTTCCGCGGCGAACGCGGGCCGGAACGAGCATTTGGGAGGGGACGTCCATGCAAGGAAGAAGCATGCAAGGAATGAAGCCATCCAGGGCGGCGAGCCGCGACGCCTCGAAGCACGTGTCCCGCAGCGCCGGCAGACGGCGTGCGGCGGCAGCAGCGGTTGTCCTCGCCGCCATGGCGAGCGCAGGGCTCTCCCACGCGGCCGGGGCCGCCGCGGCGGGAAGCTCGGTGTTCGTCTCGCCGGCAGGCAGCCCGTCGAAGGCGGGCACCTCGTGTGCCACCGCCCGCTTCGACGCGATCATGGCGGCCATCGGGGCCGCCGCGCCGGGCTCGACGGTGATCGTCTGCGCCGGCACGTACCACGGCCAGGTCACGGTCATCAAGCCGCTCGCGCTCGAGGGCGAGCACGCCACCATCGACGCGGCGGGATCGGACAACGGGATCACCGTGCCCACCTCGGGCGCGACCGTCGAGGGCTTCACCGTGACAGGGGCGATCGGCGAAGGCATCCTCGTCGTCGGCAAGCCGGGCGTCCCCGTCACCCACGTGACGGTAAAGGACAACCTCGTCGAGGGCAACGACCGGGGCAACCCGACGGGCACGCCGATCAGCTCGTCGCACTACCGAGAGTGCAACGCCACGGGCAAGGTGCCAGGGGACTGCGGCGAGGGGATCCACCTCATGGTCGCCGCCGACTCGGTCGTCGAGGGCAACACCGTCGAGCACAACTCCGGCGGCATCCTCGTCACCGACGAGTTCGGCCCGGCCGACCACAACCTCATCAAGGACAACCTTGTCGAGCACAACGTCCTCGACTGCGGGATCACCCTCCCGAGCCACTCGACGAGCGCCTTTGTGAAGGGCAAGCTCGACCCACAGGCGGGCGGCGTCTACGGCAACACGGTGGAGGGCAACACCCTCATCGGCAACGGCACGAAGGGCCAGGGCGCAGGTGTCCTCCTCGCTGCCGCCCTGCCCGGGGGGGCTGCCTATGACAACACGATCGAGGACAACACGATCGTCGGGAGCGGCATGTCCGGGGTGACCGTCCACCTCCACGCCCCGGGTCAGTACCTGAGCGGCAACGTCATCGAGTCCAACACCATCAGGGTGAACAACCTCCTTGGTGACCCGGACTTCACGCCGGCCGACCACGCGACGACCGGCGTCCTCGTCGGCACCGTGGCGCCGCTTGCGATCACGATCGCCCACAACACGATCATCGGGGATACCTACGGCATCTGGTACCTGCACCCGGCCACCGTGGCGGGGGCGGCCACGAACAGCTTCCGCGGCGTGCGCGTCCCCGTGCACGCCGCGTAGGGGCACCTGCCCGCGCCGAGCTCACGCCGCGGCGATCCCGGGGCGCTTGCCGGGGGGCACCTACCCGCGACACGCGCCTGCCGGGATCGCCGACCGGCGGGGAGATGCCGACCGGCGGGGAGATGAAGTGGGAGCTGGCAAAGGAAGGTGATGGGATGACACATATCAGCGAGCAGGCACCCCCGGCACGGGCCGTCGGCTTGCCGGTGGCATTGAGCGGGGAGCCCGCCGGGCGGGAGTTCCAGGTCGTGCCGCTGCGAGGGCTTCCCGTCGTCGGCCTCGTGCTCGTCGGGCTCATCCTCACCGTCGCGACCAACCGGCTCTGGGCGATCGACGCGTTCCACGTCATCGGCGGCGCGATGTGGACGGCGCTCGACCT
>DAHVLW010000062.1:0-2013 GCA_027320205.1 Acidimicrobiaceae bacterium | reverse complement strand
CGGACGTCGTCGCGGGCGAGCCTGCGATCGAAGGGCAGGCTCGCCGAGAACTCCATCAGCAGCTCGGACGGCTCGGCGCCCATGCGCGCCTGCCAGAGCGTCATCGCATCCCCCGATGGTCAGCGACCGGCCAGCGCCGCGATCCGTGCGGCGAGCTCGGACCCGGTGACGCCCTCGGCGGCGACCACGAGCAGCGTGTCGTCCCCCGCCACCGTGCCGAGGGCGCCTTCGAGCCCCGTCCGGTCGAGCGCCGAGGCGACCACGTGCGCCGAGCCGGGGGGCGTCCGGACGACGGCGAGGTTCCCCGAGGCGCCGAGCTCGACCACCCACTCGCCGAGGACCCGCCGAAGGTGGTCGAGCGGCGCGACCTGGTCCTTCGGCAGCTCGGCGATCGCGTAGACCTGGCCCTCCACGCCGGGCACACGGACGCGCACGGCACCGAGGTCCTCGAGGTCGCGCGACACGGTCGCCTGGGTCGCCTCGACGCCCTCGGCCGCAAGCAGCTCGACGAGCTGCGCCTGGCTCGTCACCACGTGCTCGGCGAGCAGCTTCCCGACGAGGTGCTGCCGCCTGGTCTTCGACGCCGGGCTCATCGTTCTGACGTCTGGCCAGGCCGCGCCCCGAGGACCCAGGCGAACAGCGCCCTCGCGGCATGCATCCGCTGCTCGGCCTGGCGCCAGACCCGGCTCCTCGGTCCATCGAGCGCCTCGGCCGACACCTCCTCGCCGCGATGCGCCGGAAGACAGTGCAGGAAGATCGCGCCCGCGCCGGCGTGCTCGAGCAGGCGCTCGTCCACCGTGTAGCCGGCGAGCTCCAGGCGGCGCCGCGCCGCGTCCGCCTCGTCGCCCATCGACACCCATACGTCGGTGTAGACGACGTCGGCGCCCTCGACGGCGTCCTCGGGGCGGGTGGTGCAGCTCACCTCCCCGCCGAGGCCCGCCTCCCTCCCGAGGTCGGCGGCGCGATCGAGGTGGGCGGGCTCGAGCCCGTAGCCCTCCGGAGAGGCGACCGCGACCGAGGCGCCGGAGAGGGCACAGGCGTCGACGAGCGACCGGCACACGTTGTTGGCGTCGCCGACGTAGGCGACCCTCACGCCGGCGAGGCGGCCGAGCTCCAGGCGGATCGTCAGGAGGTCGGCGAGCGCCTGCGTCGGGTGCTCGACGTCGGAAAGCAGGTTGACCACCGGGACAGGCCGCGGCCAGGCGGCGAGCGCTGCGGCCATGCGCTCCAGCGTCGAGTGGCGCGCGACGCGCGCCGCGAGCAGCGAGTGGTAGCAGGCGAGCGTGCGCGCGACGTCCTCGGCCTGCTCGCGCACCTCGAGACCTACCTCCTCGCCCCGGATCGTCACCGGATGTCCGCCGAGCTGGACGACGGCCATCTCGCAGGCGTTGCGCGTCCGCGCCGAGGGCCGCTCGAACAACAGGGCCGCTCCTCGTCGCTCGAGGAGCGGCGGCAGAGCCTGTCCGGCGAGCTCGAGCACCTCGGCAAGGCCCCTCGCCCCGAGATCGGCGACGCGAAGGACGTCGCGGCTCACCCTGCGCCCCCTGGGGCCCGAGCTCCGCCCGCCTCTCTGACGGCGCCGGCGAGGACGCGCCGCAGGATCTCCGTCGCCTCGTCGCACTCCTCCTCGCTCACCACGAGCGGTGGCGCGAGCCGGAGCACGCCCGGGACGGGGGCGTTCACGACGAGCCCCTCGGTGAGGAGGCGCGACGCGAGCGCTACGGCGTCGAGACCCTCCTCGAGCACCACCCCGAGCAACAGGCCCCGTCCCCTGACCTCGCGCACACCGGGCAGGACCGAGACCGCGCCGGCGAGCTGGGCGCCGCGGCGACGGGCGAGCGCGGGCACGTCGAGCTCGGCCATGGTCCCGAGCGTCGCTCGCACGGCAGAGAGGGCGAGCGGCTGGCCGCCGAAGGTGCTGCCGTGGTCCCCCGGGGAGAAGCAGTCCGCCACCTCGGCGCGAGCCCAGCAGGCTCCGGCGGGCATCCCGTTGCCGAGCGCCTTCGCGACCGT
>DAHVLW010000060.1:0-9670 GCA_027320205.1 Acidimicrobiaceae bacterium | reverse complement strand
GTGTCCTTGACCAGGGCGTACGGACGACGGCGCCCCGGTGCACCCCGAGCGAGGCCTCGTCGGCGCCAGCTACGCCGAGTGCCTCCGCCCACAGCTCGCCGAGCCACCACGACGAGCGCACGAGGTCCTCCTCGAACAACGGGTCCCCCCTCGGAACGAATGCATCGAGCCACACCTGGTCGCCAGGTGCGACGAGCACCGCACCGCCGCCGCTGCGCCGGCGCGTCACCGCCAGATGCGAGGCCATGACCTGATCCGTGTCGATACCCTCGGCACGCTGCGAGCTGCCGAGCACGAGCGCCGGCGACGTAGGCGTGGCAAAGCAGGCGAGGCGCTGCCCACCCGGCTCCGGCAGCTCCCCGACGAGGTCCGCCGGGGAGGCGGCACGCTCGACGACCGCCCAGGTCAGGCCGCGGGGTCCTTACGGCCGAGCAGCGGGGCGCGCGACAGCATCGGGACCACGTAAGGCTGCCACTCCTGCCGCACCTCGCCGCTGGCGGCAAGCAGCCACACGCGCGAGCGCGGCGCCGCCGGTGCGCGCCGCAGCACGAACCCCGCCTCCTCCGGTAGGTGGTCCTCCTTTGCCGCATTGCAGCGGCGGCACGACGCGACGACGTTGTCCCAGCTGTGCGCCCCGCCTCGGCTCCGCGGCACGACGTGGTCGATGTTCTCGGCCTGAGCGCCGCAGTACTGGCAGCGATGGCCGTCGCGGGCGAACACCGAACGGCGCGAGATGGCGACCCTGGTCTGGCGCGGGACCCTCACGTAGCGTGCGAGACGCACGACCGACGGCTCGGGAAAGGACGTTCTCACCGAGCGGTACTCGTGGTCCGTCGCGTGCACCAGCTCGGCCTTCTCGTCGAGCACGAGGACGAGCGCCCTTCGGGAGGAGACGACGCAGAGCGGCTCGAACGTCGCATTCAGGACCAGCGCCCGACCGATCACCTCAGCCCCTGACAGCTCCGGCTGCGCCGCCCACCCTCACCGATGGGAGGCTAGCGCACGGACCGACGCTCACCGAGCCTTCGTCCCGTCACGGCGCGCATCCGCCTCGACCACCGGAGGAGTGCGAGGAGATCCTCGCCCGGGGGCACCGCGGAAGCGTCCCCGTAGGCGGTCTCCATGCGGAACCGGAGCCACGCCGGATCCGGCAACGGCGAGCGGCGCCACCACCGTCTCGGGACATGCGCGAGCGCCATCCGGATCGCCTCGGGCCAAAGGACCGGCCGACCGCCGACGGCGACAAGGGCTCGTGCCCAAGCCCTGCCGCCGTGCGCAGGACCCTCCACCGCCTCAGCGCTCGCGACGCAACCGGCTTCGGATCCGCCTGCCGATGATCCCGAGCTCGTCGCCGAGCGGCCGTTGGCGCCGGACACCCTGCTTCGGGGACCCCGCCCGAGCGCCCAGCGCCTGGCGGGCGCCGCGCTCGAAGCTCAACGTGCTGAAGAGCATGACGAGGAACCCGAAGGTCCCCACCAGTAGCGACGTCTGGAAGGTGAGCAGGAGGATTGCAAAGCCGGCGACGAACACGGCGATCGACCACCGCATCGAGCGTGCCGCCGCCACCCGCCGGCCGTCGCTGCCGACGCGCTCGACGAAGGCGCGGTCGTGCTCGTAGAGCTTCTGCTCCATCTCCTGGAGGATCCGCTGCTCTTCCTCGGAAAGCGGCACCCGCTCCCCCTCCTCCGCAACCGCCGCTCGACGGCGGGACGCCGCCCTGCACCCTCCGGCACCGCAGCCGGAAAGGGTGCACGACCTCGCTATGTCCTCGACATTCTCGCGCACCGCCCCGCCCCCGACAACGCACGTCACGGGTGGTGCAGGCGCCTATTCGGGCTCGGTGGGTCCCGCCGGCCCCGGCCGCGGTCCGCGCCTCGCGTCCAGCCCCAACGGCGCGAGGGCGGACTCCCCATAGCGGCGCCTCACCTCCTCGGCCGCGAGCTCGACCTCGTCGCGACGCCCGCGGCCGAAGTCGCTCTCCTCGGCGAAGAGGCTCAGCTGGTGGGATCCCGCGACCTCGGCAGGCGACAGTCCCGAGGCCAGGACTCCGAGCAGGCGGACGCCCTGAGTCAGTGCGATCGCGTCGAGCAGGTCACAGGCGACGTCGCCGACCTCGCCTCCGGTCGCGACTGGTCGGGCAACCGTCCGGGACCGGGTCACGGTCGAGAAGTCGGCGAAGCGGACCTTGAGCGTGATCGTGCGGGCGACGACCTCGGACGCCCGGCAACGCGCCGCCACGCTCCCGGCGGACCGGCGCGCCCTGCGCCGAAGCTCCGTGATGTCGTGGAGATCCGCTGGAAACGTCTCCTCGTGACCGATCGAGCGGGTCTCACGGTCGGCGACGACGGGCCGCGCGTCCCGAGCCCAGGCGAGCTCGTGCAGCTCGCGCCCCGCGGCAGAGCCGAGCAGCCTGACGAGGCTGTCGACGTTGACCGCCGCCAGATCGCCGACGGTCGAGACGCCGAAGCGGGCAAGGCGCTCGGCCGTGCGCGGCCCGACGCCCGGGAGGGCGCGCACGACGTGGCGATGGAGGAACTCGATCTCATCGGCCTCCCCGACGACCACGACTCCCGCCCCAGGCGTGATGCCGGACGGACCGGCGACGGGCTTGGCCGCCTCGGAGGCGAGCTTCGCGAGGAGCTTCGAGCGCGCGACGCCGACGGAGCAGTCGAGCAAGAGCTCCTCGCGCACGGATGACCGCAATTTGGCCGCGATTGTCGGTCCCGACCCGAGAAGCCGGGCCGCCCCGGTCACGTCGAGGTACGCCTCGTCGAGCGCGATCGGCTCGACGAGCGGCGTCACGGACTCGAGGATGGCACGGAGCGACCGGCTGACCTCGGCGTAGGCTTCGAACCTCCCGGGCAGGAAGACCGCCGCGGGACAGAGCCTGCGCGCCGTCGCCATGGGCATGGCCGACCGGACGCCGAAGACCCGCGCCTCGTAGGACGCCGAGGCGACCACTCCGCGGGGCCCGGTGCCGCCGACGACGACGGGACGCCCGCCAAGGCTCGGGTCCCTCAGCACCTCGACGGCGGCGAAGAAGCAGTCCATGTCGAGGTGCAGGATCCCGAGGCGGCGCGCGCCCACCGGGTCCATGTCGCGTCAGGCGGTGCCGCGCACGCGGCGGAACGCCTCGGCGAAGGCCACCCCGGCCGGCCGGCCGGCGTCCGCCGCGCGGCCGCGCACCGCCGCGCCGTACCATTCGCTGCCGTCACCGACCTGGCTCGCGTGGCACCGGAGCGCCTCCGCCTTTTGCTCGATCGCCGACGAGATGTCGACGAGCACGTTCGCCTCCAGCGACCCGGAAAGGTACGTCGTGCCGACTTGCCAGGGTGGTCCTGCGTCGGGAAAGTACAGCGGCGACGAGACGGCCGGGAACAGCGCGTCGAGCGTCGCCCAGCCGACGCAGCGGTGGTCGCGGTGGTTGAAGTAGTGCTCGCCGAAGAAGACCGCAGTCGGGTCGGGGCAGATCACCGCCTCCGGACGGGTCGCACGTACGAGCTCGACGATCGCCCTTCGGAGCGAGGGATCGTTGTCCAGCTCGCCGTCGTCGCGTTCGAGGCGGTGGACGCGCGCGATCCCGAGCACCGAGGCTGCCGCCGCGACCTCCGCAGCTCGGCGCTCGACCAGCCCGACGACGTCGATCGAGGCGAGCTCGGAGCCCTTGTCGCCCCTGGTGCAGACCAGGAGATGCACCTCGCAGCCGCGCGCCGCCCAGGACGCCAGCGTGCCGCCGCACGAGACGTCGGCCTCGTCGGGATGGGCATAGACGGCGAGAGCACGAGCGGGCACGTCGGCGACGACCTCGGGCGCGCCCGGCGTGGGACGGGCCGCGACGTCCACGCCGGACGCGTCTGCCAGCCGTCGGGCCTCTGAAGGCGTCATCACGGGCCGCTCACTCCTCGCCGGGCGGCGTCGGCCCGCGTCGGCGGAGCTTCGGCGCCGTCGTCTTCGTGAGCAGCCCGACCTCGCGTGCGAAGTCGCTGGCGTCCTCGAAGCCCTTGTAGACGCTTGCGAAACGGAGGTACGCCACGTCGTCGATCTCGCGGAGCCTGTCGAGCACCGCGACGCCGAGCTGCTGGCTGGGAACGACGCTGCCCGAACGCCGGGCGAGGTCCTCTACGGCAACGACGATCGCCTCGATCTGCCCGTCGCCGACCGGACGGTTCTTGCAGGCGGCTCGCACGCCGGCCGCCACCTTGCCCCGATCGAACTGCTCCCTTTGGCCCGAGCGCTTGAGCACGACGACCGACGCCCCGACGCGCTCGAAAGTCGTGAACCTGAAGCCACAGGAGAGGCATTCGCGCCGCCTGCGGATCGCGCCTCCCTGCTCGACCTCTCTCGAGTCGACCACACGATCCTCGCGGTGGGAACAGCTCGGACACCGCACGCCGCGAAGGTAGTGCGCGGGCACGGGCCGGCGGTCACGGGCCGGCGGTCACGGGAGGTGGAGAACCTCACCCACCCGCAGCACGCCGCCCGGCACCTCTGCCTCGATCTCGTCGACAAGCGGCCGCGGATCGGTGCCGGGCTCCATCGCCGTCGCGATCGACCATACGGTGTCGCCGGGTCGGACGACGTAGACGTAGCCGGCTCCCACTCGTCGCGCCCCGGCCGGAGGGACGATCCGCTCGCGCCCGGCCGAGCGGAGGGCGCTGCCGCCCGCCCAGAGCGCGCCGAACGCGGAGAGCGTAAGAGCGGTCGCTGCGACGCGCGGGCGCCGCGGCGCCCCGCGCCTCGCGGGGCCGGCCGACCGCTTCGCGCCGGTGCCGGCGCGGCCCTTCTCGGGCGGACCCCACGCCGCCGCATCGCGGTCCACGTGGCCGACCAGCCGCAAGTGCCGCTCGAGCTTGTGATCCCCTCTCGGTGCCGACCGGACCAACGCTGCCATCGTCGCCTCCCCTGCTCGACATCCCGCCCGACGCCCGACCTCGGCCCTAGCGAGGCATCCGTACGTACGTTCGGTCTCGATCCCGACCGATGGTCGCACGAACACCTGTTCGATGTCAACCACCGCGGCGAACTGACGTTTCACGAACGGATGTTTGCATCGGGGCGTGACCCTCGGGTACGGTGGCCGCCGAGGGAGGTGGTCGACATGGTCGGGACGGTGCTGACAGGCAAGCGACGCCAGATCCTCGAGTTCATCGCCGAGGAGATCCGCCGCCGCGGCTACCCCCCGTCGGTTCGCGAGATCGGCGAGGCGGTCGGCCTTGCGTCGTCCTCGACGGTGCACGCCCACCTCCAGGTGCTCGAGCGCGAGGGCTACCTCCGCCGCGACCCGACGAAGCCTCGCGCCATCGTCGTGAGCTTCGAGCCGGCGTCCGGGGCGGCGATCCCGCTCAGGCCGGTGTGCCACGTGCCGCTTCTCGGTGCGGTGGCCGCCGGCACGGGCGTGCTCGCGGAGCAGGACGTCGAGGAGGTCCTTCCGCTCCCCGAGGACCTCACCGGCACCGGTGAGCTCTTCATGCTGCGTGTGCGCGGCGACTCGATGATCGGTGCCGGGATCCTCGACGGTGACTACGTCGTCGTACGCCGTCAGAGCGTCGCCGAGAGCGGGGACGTGGTCGTCGCCGGCATCCCGGGCGGCGAGGCCACGGTGAAGACGTTCCGGCGCAGCCGCGGAAAGGTGGTGCTCGTCCCGTCCAACCCCGACTACGACACCATCGAGCTGCCCGCCTACTAGGTGGTCGTCTACGGCAAGGTCGTGACCGTCCTGCGCCGCCTCTAGACGACCGGCACGCGAGGCGACGCCTGACGTGCCGGCGCGTCGCGGCGCGAGGCTCCTCGGTCAGGCCAGTGGTGCCGCGGCGGTTCTCGCGTATTGCTGGGCCGTCGGCGAGACGAGGCCGTTCACGGTCACCGCTGACGTGGCAACTGCCGTTCCTCTCGCACTTCTCGCGGGCTTCCTCGTGCTCCAGCGCTCGCTCGGGCCTCGTGCCCCTTCGGCGCTCCAGAGGCGACCGCTACCAGTGACCCACGCCGCGGCCGGTCCGGTTCGCGCGGCCCTCGCCTGGCTGCTCGCCGCGCTCGCCGTCGTCGCCTGGGAGCTCGCCAACCTCTTCGCCGCTCCACGCACGGCGCATCCGACGATCAGCTCGCTGCTCGATCAGGCCGGGAGCTCGCCGGCAGGAAGGGCGCTGCTGTGCCTCGCATGGCTCTTGTTCGGCTGGTGGCTGGCGACCCGGTGAGCTCCCACGCCGTCTCCCTGGTTGTATGGGCCGCCCTCGCCGCGGTCCTCGTCGCCCTCCAGCTCCTCGCGCTCGGCACGCGTCGTCTGGCCGCCATCGGGGTCCTCGGCGGGCTCCTCGCCCGCATGGCGCCGATCCGCGCCTTCTTGCTGCTCGGCTGGATGTGGCTCGGTTGGCACCTCTTCGCACGATGAGGCGCCCGGCATTAGGCGCGCGGCATCAGGCGCGCGAGCCCGCCCCGATCCCGAGCAAGGACGCCAGCGCGGCGCGCACCTGCTCGAGCTCGATGGCCGAGACGCGCTCCTCTGTCGTGTGCGCGAGGAGGGGGTCGCCAGGCCCGAAGTTCGCCGCCGGGACGCCGCGTCCCGCGAAGAAGGCGACGTCGGTCCAGGCGAGCTTCGCCTTCGGCGGACGGCCGGTCGCGCCGACGAGAGAGGCGAGCAGCGGGTCGCTGAGGCCCGGCGCGGCCGCCGGGGCGAGGTCGTCGAGCACGACGGCGTCGCCCAGGCGTTCGTCGAGCGCCGGTGCGAGGAGGTCTTCGAGCGCGGCGAGCGCCACGTCGCCGTCACGGTCCGGCGCGAACCGGTAGCTGAGGGACAGGGCCGCCTCGTCGGGCACGACATTGCCGGCGACACCGCCCGAGACGGCGACCGCTTGCAGGCTCTCACGGTACTCGCACCCGTCGATCACCGGGCGGCGCGGCTCGTAGCCGGCGACCAGGCCGAGGACGCCACCGAGGCGGTGGATCGCGTTCAGGCCGACCCATGGCCTGGCGGCGTGGGCACGCAGACCACCCAGGCGTACGCTCACCCGGAGCACGCCCTGGCATCCTGCCTCGACGAGGCCACTGGTCGGCTCGGCGAGCACCGCGGCGTCGCCCGCGAGGAGCTCGGGGCGTACCCGCTCGATCTCCAGGAGACCCGACTCGGTGCGCGCGACCTCTTCCCGGCTGTAGAAGACGTACGTGGTGTCAAGCGCCGCATCTGCGGCGGCACCGGCCAGGTCCATGAGCACCGCGACCCCCCCCTTCATGTCGGTGCTCCCGAGGCCCGAGAGGATGCCGTCCTCGACTCGGGCGCGCTCGTTGGCGGCCGGAGGGACGGTGTCGAGATGGCCGGCGAGCAGCAGCCGGCGTCGTCGCCCGAGGAGGGTGCGGGCGACGACGTTGTCGCCGACCCGGGTCACCTCCAGATGCGCGACGGCCCGCAGCTCCGTCTCGACGAGGTCGGCGATCGCGCGCTCGTTCCGGCTGACCGAGGCGACCTCGACAAGGCGCGCCGCCAGCGACAGCAGGTCGCTCACGTCGAGACGCCGTGGGCGCGCAGGATCTCGTTGATCGCCGCCTTGTCGTGCCGCTCACCCTCGGCGAGGCGCCGAAGCACGAGGACGCAGGGAAGGAAGAACTCTCCACCGGGGAGGCCCCGCCGGCGGTACGCGGTGACGGCGACGGACCACGGCGGGACGTGTCCACGCGAGAGCTCCTCTCCCGTCGAGGCGTCGACGACGGGGATCGAGGGGTTGAGGATCGTCCCGGCGCCGAGGACCGCGCCGCGCCCGACGCGGGCGCCCTCGGTGACCATCGACCGGCTGCCGACGAAGGCGTCGTCCTCGATCACGACCGGGACCGCGCTCGGCGGCTCGAGGACCCCGCCGACGCCGACGCCGCCGGCGAGATGGACGCGCTCGCCGACCTGGGCGCACGACCCGACGGTCGCCCAGGTGTCGACCATGGAGCCCGCTCCGACGCGTGCGCCGATGTTCACGTAGCCCGGCATGAGGACGGTTCCCCGACCGAGGAACGAGCCCCAGCGCGCCGAGCCTCCGGGCACGACGCGCACGCCCGCCTCGGCGTAGCCACGCTTCAGCGGGAGCCGGTCGGCGTACTCGAAGGGCCCGACCTCCGTCGTCTCGACCGAGCGCAGGCGGAAAAGGAGGAGGATCGCCTGCTTCAGCCACTCGTGGACGACCACGTCGCCGCGCTCCTGCCCGATCTCGGCGACACGGACGCTGCCGTCGTCGAGCAGCCCGATCGCCTCCTCGACGACCGCGGTCGCCGCCTGGTCGCCCTCGGCGAGCTGCTCGCGCCGCGCCCAGAGCTCTCCGACGCGTTGCTCGAGGTCGTTCACGATCGAAGCCGCCTCTCGACGAGCTCCAGGCGCTCCATGGGCTGCACGAGCGCGACTCGGACGTGGTCGGCGCCCGCCGGGCCGTAGAGCTCGCCCGGTGAGACGAGGGCGCCGCCGGTACGAGCCAGCAGCCGGGCGAATGTCCATGCCGGCCCGGAGTCGCCGCCGGCGACCGGCGACGCCTCCTCTCTGCCGTCGGTCCCGCGGCCAGCGCGCTCCTCGGGCGCCTGCACCCAGAGGTAGAAGCCGCCGGCGGGTCGCTCTACCACGGCGCCGAGAGTCGCGAGCACCCCGGCAAAGCGTGCCAGCCGCTCTGCGTAGCGATCGCGCTGGCGCTCCACGTGCTCGTCGTCCTCGAGGGCGACCGCCCCCGCGAGCTGGACCGGGCCTGGAACCATGAAGCCGGCGTGCTTGCGTACCTCGACGAGGTAGCCGACGAGCTCCGGATCGCCGCAGTAGAACCCGAGGCGCAACCCGGCACAGTTCGACCGCTTGGAGATCGAATGAAGGGCGAGCAGGCCTTCCAGCCCGTGCTCGAGGATCGAGCGCGCCTTGCCGTCCCAGGTGAACTCGACATAGCACTCGTCCGAGATCACCGGAAGATCGTGCTCCCTGCCGAAGCGGGCCGCGGCGGCGAGGTCGTCGAGGCGCCCCGTCGGGTTGGCAGGGCTGTTCGAGAACAGGCAGAGCGCGCGCGCCGCGTCGTCGGCGGCGACAGCGCCGAGCTCGAGGGACCCGTCGCGGAGCACGGGAACGGGCACGGCGCGGCAGCCGGCGAGCGTGGCGCCCATCTCGTAGGTCGGGTAGGACACGGCCGGGTACAGCACCGTGTCGCGCGACGGACGGCGAAGCCGGAGCCAGTGCGGCAGTCCGGCGACCAGCTCCTTGGTCCCCACGCAGGCGGCGACCGAATCCCGGTCGAGCAGGATGCCGAAGCGCCGCTCCACCCAGGCGCGCGCGGCGTCGAGCAGACGGGCGCTCCCTGCGCTCGAGGGGTAGCCGCGCTCGGACCCCGAGGAGCCGAGGGCGGCGACGACGGCCTCCGGCGGGGGGTCGCACGGCGTGCCGACCGACAGGTCGACCAGCCCGCCGGGCAGCGCGGCGGCCTCGTCGGCAAGGCTGCGGAGCCGCTCGTAGGGGTACACCGGCGGAACGAAGCCCCTGGCCTCGACGCTCGGCCCTTCGGCTGGGCGCATCGCAGTGCCGTCCACTGCTAGACGAGTGATTCCAAGGGGTAGCGGCTGAGCCGCAATCCACCCCTTACGCGCGAGAGGCGTCCATGATCGGCGTTGCAAACCCAACGATCGACCCTGGAGGCCTCGTGGACGCCGACCTGGACACCCTCGCGACCGC
>DAHVLW010000053.1:0-2218 GCA_027320205.1 Acidimicrobiaceae bacterium | reverse complement strand
CCGAGCGCCCGGTAGTAGAAGATCGTGTAGGCCATGACGAGCAGGAGCCCGACCGCGCCGGCGAGGAGCCCGGCGCGCAGGCTGGCCGAGCCGAGGCTCGCCGATATGGTCTGGGAGGTGAGCCTCTGCATGGTGACGGGGAAGGCGCCGTAGTTCAGCTGCAGCGCGAGCGCGCTCGCCGACTTCTGCGTGAACGAGCCGCTCACCTGTCCGCTGCCGGGGAAGCTCTGCGAGGCGATCACCGGGGCGGAGACGACGTCACCGTCGAGGTCGTCGGCGATCAGCCGGCCGTAGTACGCCTTGGCCATCTTGTTGAACGTCGTCGAGCCCGAGCCGGTGAGGGTGAAGTCGACGACCCACGAGCCGGTCGTGAGCAGCTGTGCCGAGGCGCTCTTGATGATCGTGCCGCTCGCGAGGGCCGGGCCGAGGACGTAGCGCGTCGCCTGGCCCTGGCCCTTCGTCGAGACGATGACGTTCTGGTGCGGGTGCTCCTGGTCCCAGTTGGAGCTGGTCGAGGGGTAGGTCGCGTAGGTCGGGTCCTCGGCGATCGCGCTCGGGACGGTGTAGCCGGACGTCGCCGCGTCGAAGTACGCCGCCGTGTACTGGTAGGTCGCGGGGCAGGTCGGCGGGACGACGTAAGGGACGTGCTTCGCCTTCCCGGACGACGTCTTCGGCGCCGTGAAGGCCGGCGCGCCGCACAGCACCGGCCGGAAGTACAGCTTGGCCGTCGTGCCGATCGTCTTCAGCACCTGGTTCGGGTCCTTCACCCCGGGCATCTGGACGACGACCTCGCCCCCCTGCGTGGTGATATTGGGCTGGGTGACGCCGAGGGCGTTCGCCCGGAGCGACATGATGTTCACGACCGTCTGCAGCGTCCCGTTCGACACGTGCCGGACGGGCTTGTAGACGACCGAGAGGCCGCCGCGGAGGTCGAGGCCGAGAGCGGGCTTCCAGCCGAGCCCGAGCGCCAGCCCGAGCATGCCGACGCAGGCGAGCGTCGAGGCGACGACGCTCGTCAGCAGCCGGCGCGACACCTAGGAGGTGCCTCCCCGCCGGCGCCGCTGCGCCCCCGCGCCGCCGCGGGACCGGGTGGAGGCCTGGGGCGCCGGCCCGGCGTCCGCTGCCGGCTCGCCCGCCGAGGCGCCGTTGGAGCCGGCGCCGTCGAAGGACTTCCAGTCGCCGGACACCTCGAAGGCGCCGTCGGGGGCGGGCGCGGGGCCGGCCTCCTCGTCTCCGCCGCCGGCCTCGCCTTCCGCCCCCTCGTCGGAGGCCGCCTGGCCGTGCTCCGCGCCGTCGGTGTCTGCACCGACGGCATCCGGATCGTCCCCGTCCGGCCCATCCTGGGCTCCGCCATAGGCGCCGGCCGGATCGTCCCCGAGCGCCGGCGTGCTCACGCGCTGGCCGAGCGCCCGTTTGGCGATCTCGATCGTCGTGCCGGGGGCGATCTCGAGCGAGACCCGGTCGTCGTGCACCGCCACGACGCGGCCGTAGATCCCGCTCGCCGTGACGACCTCGTCGCCCACCTCGGCCTGCTGCTGCTGGCGCTGCACGGCCTGCTGGCGCCTCCGCTGCGGCCGGAGCCAGAGGAAGTAGCCGGCGACCATGATCACGATGAGGATCAGGATGAAGCTCGATCCGGAGCTCGAGGTCTTCTTCGTGGTCTTGGCCGCCGCGAGGACGAGCGAGCCGAGATCCTCGAGGTGACGGGGATCGGCGAGATGGCTAAGGGCAAGCAGATGCAAGGGCATGTCAGACCTGTCGTCAGGGCGGGAAGTGCGCCCCGCACTGTAGCCGCGCCCCCCACGGCATTCGCGCGGGCGGACTTCGCCCGCAGCCTGATGACACGCCCCGCCGGGCGGGACGGGCCGCCGCCGAGCACCGCCCGGGGCCGCGTCCTCTCAGCCTACGCCTCCCGCGCCCCGTCGAACAGCCGGGGGGCGAAGGTGCCGTCCTCCCCGAGCGAGCCCTCCTCGGGCTCGCCGCCCCCTTCCCAGTCGCCCGGGTCCCCCCCTACCCGGCCGAGACCCGCGGGCGGCTCCGGGAGCCCGAGGTGCGCCCAGGCAGCCGGGCCGGGCACCCGCCCGCGGGGCGTTCGCATGACGAGCCCGGCCTGCAGCAGGTAGGGCTCGTAGACGTCCTCGACGGTCTCAGGCTCCTCCCCGACGCTCAGGGCGAGCGTCGTGAGCCCGATGGGTCGCCCGCCGAAGCGCACGCAGAG
>DAHVLW010000034.1:0-2020 GCA_027320205.1 Acidimicrobiaceae bacterium | reverse complement strand
ACGAGCGCGAGCTGCTCGCCGCCGGGGGCGATCACCGCGCCGAGATGGGCGCCGGAGGAGCGTACGAGCTCGGCGAGCCGCTCGCTGTGCGCCCTGCGGTCGTAGGAGATCATCCCCGGCGTCGACACGAGCGGGTTGACGACGAGCACGTCGGCGCCGAGCTTGGCGAGCACGCTCGGCATGACGAGGCTCGCCGTGCCGTAGGCGTAGTCGAGCACGAGCTTGAAGCGCGCCCGGCGGATCGCCTCGAGGTCGACGCTCGCGACGAGCGCCGCCGTGTACAGCTCCGCCGTGCGCGGCGGGAACTCGATGTCGCCGATCTCGGCGGCGAGGACGCGGCGCGCCTCCTCCCGGTTGTAGAGGCGCTCGACCCGCCGTTGCGCCGCCTCGTCGAGGTCGTTCCCGTCGGCGTCGAGGAAGCGGATCACCACCGACTGGGGGTCGCCCGGATCGAGCCGGACGGTCACGCCACCGCGGCTCTGGCCGGTGCGGACGTGGAAGCGGGTCACCGGGACGGTGGCCGCCTCGAGGTCCTCGACGTGCAGGCCGGCCGCGTTCAGCCCGACCATCGCCGCGCGCTTGAGCATCCTCGCCGCCCGGCTCGAGTCCCGCGAGGTCGTGACCGTCGCCCCCTTGGGGAGCGAGGTGGCGTACGCCATCGCGACGCGCAGGGCGAGCTCGGGGGACAGGTCGACGTTGGCGAGCCCGCCGACCCCGACGCCGCCGAAGAGCGAACGCGAGGCTCGGGACTCCCAGATGACCGAGGACGTCACGGTGGCCCCGGCCTCGACGACCTTGTTCGGGTAGACCTTGACGCCCGCCGCCAGCACGGCGTCGTTGCCGACGCGGCAGCCGTCGCCGAGGACGACGCCCTCCTCGAGGCGAACGCCGTGCCTGAGCTCGCAGGAGCGGCCGACGACGCTCCCCCGAGCGGAGGCGCGCGAGCCGACGTAGCAGTTGTCGTGCACGACGCTGCGCTCGATGTCCGCGCCCTCGCCTATCCTGACGTTCGCGCCGAGGACGCAGTAGGGCCCGAGCCGCACGCTCGGGCCGATCCTGCAGTTGGACCCGATGAGCGCCGGCCCCTCGACCAGGGACGAGGGGTCGATCTCCGCCCCCTCGCCGACCCACACGCCCGGGCGCAGGGGGAAGGCGTCGAGGTCGACGGCGACCCTGCCGTCCAGCACGTCGTGGTGGACGCTCAGGTAGGCCGCGAGGGTGCCGACGTCCTCCCAGTACCCGTCGGTCACGAAGCCCTGCAGGTGCGCCCCGCGCCCGAGAAGCGACGGGAAGACCTCGCCGGAGAAGTCGACGGCCCGCGCGGGGGGGATCTCGTCGAGCACCTCCGGCTCGAGGACGTAGATCCCGGTGTTCACGGTGTCCGAGAAGACCTGGCCCCACGTCGGCTTCTCGAGGAACCGCTCGATCCGGCCGGCCTCGTCGGTGATGACGATGCCGAACTCGAGCGGGTTGTCCATCGGCTTGAGGGCGAGCGTGGCGACGGCGCCGGACGTCTCGTGGACCCGGACGAGCTCGGTGAGGTCGACGTCGGTGAGGACGTCGCCGGAGATGAGGAGGAAGCGCACGCCCAGCTCGTCACGCGCGTTCACCACCGAGCCGGCCGTCCCGAGCGGCGTCTGCTCGGTCGCGTAGATGATCCGGACGCCGAACTCCGACCCGTCGCCGAAGTAGGTCCGGATCGTGCTCGCCAGGAAGGCCACCGTGACGACGATCTCGTCGAAGCCGTGGCGCTTGAGCAGCGAGACGACGTGCTCGGCCATCGGCCGGTTGGCCATCGGGAGCATCGGCTTGGGCTGGCTCATCGTCAGCGGTCGAAGCCGGGTCCCCTCGCCGCCGGCCATGATGACCGCCTTCACGGGCTGCCTCCAGCGATCCCCGTCACCGGGGCGCGCCCCCGCCCTGCGGCGTCGGGCTCGCGCGACCTGGCTCGAAGCTACTCCCCGCGCCCGCCGCCCGGGCCTCCGCCAGGGCGTGCCGGGCGCGGGGCACGTAGGCGACC
>DAHVLW010000328.1:0-6536 GCA_027320205.1 Acidimicrobiaceae bacterium | reverse complement strand
CACCGTGGTCGGCGAGGGCGAGCTGCGCGAGGAGCACGAGCAGCACGCGGCCCGCCTCGGGCTGGTGGGGCGGGTGCGCTTCGCCGGCCGCGTCGAGCCGGCCGACCTGCCGGGCGTGTACGCCTCTTCCGACGTCTACGTGCTTCCCTCGGACTTCGCGCCGCAGGAGGGCGGCTTCACCCTGACCGCGCTCGAGGCGATGGCGAGCGGTCTGCCGGTCGTGCTCGCCGACGGCGCCGGCCAGGTGGCCGTCGACGCGGAGAAGTTCGGCGCTGGGCTTCGCGTCCCGGCCGGCGACGCGAGACGGCTCGCTGCCGCGATCCGACGGCTGCTCGCCGACGGCGACGAGCGCCGGCGCATGGCTCTGGCGGCGAGGTCCTACGTGGAGCGCTGCCACTCCTGGGACGAGATCGCGACTCGCCGGCGCGCCGTCTACGCCGAGGCGGCGGCGCTCGGTCGGGCTCGCAGAGGGACGCGCCGCGGAGCCCGATCGGCGTCGACGGCAGAGCGTTGAGCCCGGGCGGCGCCGGTGGCACGGTGCAGGAAGGCGACGGGGTCGTTGCGCGGGACGGCATGGGGGGCGACTCCGGGCGCGTCGCCGCGGTCGTCGTCGCATGGGGGCAGACCAACGCGACGATCTCGGCACTCGAGAGCCTGTCGGCCTCGACGATCCCCCTCGAGCCCCTGCTCTGCGTCGCCCAGCAGTACCAGCCCGAGCAGCTCGCGCGGCTCGCGTCGGCGGCGCCCGGGGCCGAGGTCATGGAGCTCGCCGACAACCTCGGCTTCGCCGGCGCGGCGAACCGCGGGATCCACCTGGCGGTGGAGCGAGGGGCCAGATGGGTGCTGCTGATGAACAACGACGCGACGGCCGATCCCGCCTGCGCCGAGCGCTGCCTCGCCGAGGTTGCACGCCACGAGCAAGTCGCCGCGGTCGGGCCGGCCGTCGCCTACGCCGGGAACGGCTCGCGCCTGTGGTTCGCCGGCGCGAGGCACAGCCAGGTCCTCGACGTCGTCTGGCACCGGGGCCCCCTCGCTCGACCCGGAGAGGTGCCGCCGAGCGCCGACAGCGACTACGTGCCCGGCTGCTGCGTGCTCCTCTCGGCCGTGGCGTGGCGGCAGCTCGGGTCGTTCCGCGAGGACTACTTCATGTACTTCGAGGACGTCGAGTGGGGCGAGCGCGCGCGTCTCGCCGGCTGGCGGCTGCGCTACCTCGGCGAAGTCCTCTGCCATCACTCGATGGCGCTCTCCTCCGGCCACGGCGAGGGCTCGCTCCGCTCCAAGCGCCTCCTCTCGGAAACGAGCGCCTACTACCTCGCCCGCAACCCTCTGCGCCACGCACGCGAGACCCCGGGAGCCGCCCTGCGCCTCGCGCGTACCGCCGGCGCGCTCGGAATCTGGACCGCGTACAACCTCACTCGGGTCCGCCCCACCGAGTGGCCGACGGTCGGGCGAGCAATGACAGAGGGCCTTCGCGATGGGTGGTGCGGCCGGATGGGCCCGCGCCCGGCCACGCCCCGCGGGCCGTCACGCACCGGCCGGTCGGCCCGCACCGGCCGGCGAGAAGCGACCCTCGAGGAGGTTGACGCGGGCCCACCTGCGGCGGCGAGCCAACCCGGCGGCCCTAGCCCGCTCGCCGGCGCCAGGGTCTGCGTCGTCTACGACTGCCTGTTCCCCTGGACCATCGGGGGGGCCGAACGCTGGTACCGCCTGCTCGCCGAGCGTCTGGCGGCGGCCGGGGCGAGCGTCACGTACCTGACCCGGCGCCAGTGGGAAGGGGCGGCGCCGGACATCGAGGGGGTCGACGTCGTCGCCGTCTCGCGCGGCGACCTGTACCACCCCGACGGCAAGCGCCGCAACGGACCGCCACTTCGCTTCGGCGCCGGCGTCTTGTGGTGGCTCGCCCGGCACCGGCACGAGGTCCGCGCCGTCCACGTGGCCAACTTCCCGTACTTCTCCCTCATCGGCGCGCGCCTCGCGCTCCTCGGCACGGGAACGCACCTCTACGTCGATTGGTTCGAGGTCTGGCCGCTCGCCTTCTGGCGCCGCTACGCGGGAGGAGTCGCCGGCCCCGCGGGCTTCGCGATCCAGCGCCTCTGCGTCGCTCTCTCGCCGCATGCGCTCGCCTTCTGGGGGCACACTGCGGAGCGCCTCTCCGCACAGGGTCATCGCGGCCGGATCACGGTGCTCCCCGGGCTGCTCCCGGCCAGGCGGCCGGGAGCAGCGGCCGCGCTCCACCCGTCCGCCTCGCCGGCGATGGTCTTCGCCGGCAGGTTCATCCGGGACAAGGGCGTCCGGCTGCTCCCCGAGGCCCTCGAGATCGCGAGGCGCGACGTCCCCCGATTGCGTCTCGTCCTCGCAGGTGAGGGACCGGAGCGCGCCGCAGTGGAGCACGACTTGTCGCGACTGGGCCTCGACGAAGCTGCCGAGCTCGCCGGAAAGCTCGACGACGGGGAGCTCGAGCGCCTCGTCGCCGCCGCCTCCTGCGTCGTCGTCGCCTCGGTCCGCGAGGGTTACGGGATGATGGTGGTCGAGGCCGCGGCGCTCGGCACGCCGGCGATCGTCGCAGCCAATCCCGAGAACGCCGCGGTCGGCCACATCGTGGACGGCGTCAACGGCTTCGTCGTCGAGCCGACCGCCTCCGGCCTCGCGGCCGGTGTCGTGCGGGCCGTCAGGGCCGGCGCGACCCTCCGGGAGTCTACAAGAGCGTGGTACGAGCGCGCCGCGGCGAGCGCGAGCGCGGAACGGTCGGCGGCGGAGGTCGTCGCCATATATGCCGCCGACGGGGTCGGCTCCCTCGACCGGAGGTCCGGCCGCTGACCGGAGACGCGCCGCGCTGACGCCGAGCCCGCCCACGCCCCGGAGTGCCAAGCCGCGCCAGCGCTCGGCAATCGACCGGGCAAGCGACCGCCGCCCTGGCGAGTCGACGCAAGGCAGCCACACCCAGCTCCTTCTTGCCGGAGCGCGACTTCAGCTTGCCGCTTGGGCGAGCCGGCAGAGCTTCAGTCGCTCGTGGCCGGCGCCGATGCCTGCTTCGACGACCTCGCATCGGGTGGCGACGAGGCCCCGCGCGCCGAGGTCGGCGAGGTAGGCAGGAGTCCCCTTCGGCATCGACAGACCGCCGCGTTCGGGCACATCGACGAAGACCACGTTGATCGTGCCGCCGTCGTGGCTCACCCGGGCGAGCGCTCGGTGCACGAGGGACCGGTTGGCGGGGGTCAAGAGGTCGCCGATTCCCCCGATCCCGATGATGCGCGGCGGAAGCTGGGGAAAGATGTAGCCCATCGGCAGGCCGCCGACCTCGACGAGCGCATCCACGCGCCCGTTCTCGAGCAGAGACGGCGTGCGCAAGCTGAAGAACGCCCGCCCGAAGGGCACCCTCTCCCAGTAGTTTCCGGGTGAGGTGGTCACGACGCACGCGACACAGGCGAGGAGGAAGCCGGGGACCACGGCGCGTCGTGGCCCGGCAGACGGGCGCGTGCGGTGCATTGAGCGTGACCTCTCGCCGAGCGCCACGAGGCGGCGGGCGGCCGCCAGGATGACGACCGGCGAAAGGAGCTCGAGTGGGATGACGTAGCGGTAGACGCTGAACACCTCCATCCACACGGCGATCCCGACGGCAAAGGCGACGAGCAGGTAGCGGTCGGCGTCCGCCCTCATACCCTCGCTCGCCTCTGTCGCCCCTGTTCTGCCAAGGAGGGCGGAAGGGCTCGCGCCGCGCCGCTCGAGCTCGATCCGCACCGCCGGGCCCAGCGCCTCCGTGCGCCGGGGACTTCGTCGCGCGGCCGCGAGCGACGAGCGCGCCGCCCGGACGAGGAGCGTGACGACAAGCCCTGCGGTGAGCACGTAGGCAAGAGGCATCGACAGCGCCCGGAAGTCGATCTCGCCGACCGAGGTGGGGTGGAAGAGCCAGCGGATCGGGTAGGCAAGACCGGCGAGTGGCGAGCTTGGCAGGAATCCGCCGCGAAGGTGCGCCGTCGGCACGTACGGCGAGTGGAAGATCCCGAAGGTCGCCTGGGTGAACGCGATCGGGTCCCGGTAGTGCCGCCAGAGGAACCAGAACCAGTAGCCGGACGTCGCGAGCGTGCCGGCCACGCCTCCCGCTGCAGCGGCGCCAAGCCGAAGTGCTCGGAGGCGGGCACCCGCGCCGGCACCGACCGCGAGCGAGCCGAGCACGATCCCGAGCCCGACGGGGAGTTCTGCGAGCTTCAGGCCTGAGCCGATCCCCGCCGCCAGACCGGCCGCTGCCCACCACCACAGGCCTCCCTTGCTCGGTCCGGCCTCGACGGCGCGCAGCGCGAGGAGCACGCCGAGAAGGAGTGGGACGGCGACGACGGCGTCGCCCATCGAGCTGCCGATCTCGGAGACGAACCCGCCACCGGTCGCGGCGGCGATCGCGGCCGCCAGGGCGACCGTCCTCGACGCGCCGGCCCGGCGAGCGACGAGACAGACGAGCGCCGGCGCAAGGCCCTGGAACGCCCCGAGGGCGACCGCCTCGAGCCTCGGAGGGGCGTGCTCGATCAGCAGGTACGTGGGGAGATCGAGAAGCGGGTTCAGCAGCGACTGGAGCTGGGCGGGGTAGACGTCGATCGAGAGGCGCCCGTGGAGGAAGGCATAGGGGTCGTAGAAGTGGTAGTTGAGCAGGTCATAGTTGGCGTCCTGACCGATCGCGAGCGCCGCGAGGGCACAGCCGAGCGGGAAGAGGACCAGCACGGCGGCGACGGCGGCGCTGGTCGGGATCGCATCGAGCGCCCGCGCAAGCCTCCGAGCGACGGCGACGGCTGCCGCGCCGCCGCAGGCGAGCGCGCGGCCACCGCGCCGAGCGGGTCTGAGGGGGGGCGCGACGTCGACACCGGGTGCGAGCTCGCCCGCGGCGCTCGGCGTCACCGGGCGGGCCGGGCGGGCCGGGCGAGCCGGTCGGATGGAGCCCGCAACGTAGCATCCAGGGGGCCGCCAGCGGGAGCCCGGCGGCTGGCGCCCCGGTCCGCAAGGCAGCTCCGGGGGACGTGCGAGCTACCGAGTGGAGAGCCGATGGCGGAGGAGGAGCGCCTGCAGCGCGGCGTGGCAGGCGCCGCGCGCCCGGAGCTCCCGTGGTCTCGCGTCGAGATCGCCGCCCTCCTCCTCCCGGTGATCGGTTGCGCCCTCGCGACCCTCGCGATCGGCCAGGACGCGAACTTCGACCTGTTCAACTACCACTACTACGACCCGTACGCCTTCCTCCACTCGCGGCTCGCGGTCGACGTCATCCCGGCCTCGCTGCAGAGCTACCTCAACCCGATCATCGACCTGCCCTTCTACTTCCTCATCAACCATGTGCCGCCCCGGGTCGAGGCGATGGTGGTCGGCGGCGTCCAGGGCACCAACCTCGTCCTCGTCTACATGATCTCCCGACGTGTCGCGAGGTCGCGTGCCCTCTCCGCCGCGGCGGTCGTCGCCGCCGGGATCGCCGGCGGCTTCGTCTCCGAGCTCGGCAACTCGATGGGCGACACGATCGTGAGCATCCCGATGCTCTGGGGCGTCCTGGTCGTGCTCGGCGCCGTCAGCCGCCGCGGCGAGCCTGGCGAGACATGGCGCTGGGCGGCGGGGGGGGCGCTCGTCGGGCTCGGCGCCGGGCTCAAGCTCTCCGAGCTCGAAGTCGGGATCGCGCTCCCTCTCGCGGCGCTCGCCGTGGGTGGTCCCTGGCGCGAACGTGTGCGGCGCCTCCTCGCCTCCGGCTTCGCCGAGCTCGGCGGGCTGCTCGCCACCGCCGGCTACTGGACGGTCCATCTCTGGCTGGCGTACGGCGACCCGCTCGTCTTCGACGCCTCGTCGAACGCCCTGTTCGCGACCCGATACCTGCCCAAGGCAGCGGCAAAGGGCCGCGGCTTCCTGCCGGCGAACCTGCTCGACGCCGCCTTCTACCCCGTGTACTGGCTGTTCCATCCGCTCGCCGTCGCCGAGATCCCGCTGCGCGAGCTCTCCGTGCCGCTCGCCTACGTGATGGTCATGTCACTCGTCGTGGTGCTCGCCGCGCGCCTGGTCCGGCGAGCCGTCGGGAGGGCCCCGGCGCGCCGGGCGCCGGCCCGTGCCGCCGGCGGCACGGCGTCCTTCGAGCGCGACGCCGACGCCTTCCTCATCGTGCTGTTCGCCGTGTCGATCGCCGTCTTCATCAAGCAGCTCGGCGTCTACCGGTACTTGATCCCGATCGAGCTCCTGTCGCCGGTCGTCGTCCTCTCCGCCGGCCGCCGCCTCGCCGCGCCGCTCGTCGAGGGGCGGGCCGCGTCGCACCTGCGTGACCCGGATCGGCCGGGCACGTCCAGCGCACGGTGGCCCGGGACGCGACGGCGTGCCGCCGCGGCCGGGGCGCAGTCGTCCCGGCGGGCACGCCTCGCCCGCGCAGGCTTCGTCGTCGCCTGTGCCGCATGCGCCGCGAGCGCCTACCCGGCGAACTACTGGATCCGCGTGCCCTTCGGGCGGACCTTCCTCGACGTGCCGACGCCCGCCATCCTCGAGAACGGACGGACCGACGCCGTGCTCCAGGTCGGCGAGCAGCCGCTCGC
>DAHVLW010000327.1:0-1673 GCA_027320205.1 Acidimicrobiaceae bacterium | reverse complement strand
GCCCGGCGAAGCTCCCCCTCGCCAAGCGGCTCTGACGGCGCTGCGGGAACCTGCCTTCCGGGCACCCGCCGCCCGGCCGGCAGCCGGCCGGCCGGCAGCCGGCCGGCCCTCACCACCGGGCGAGGAGCGCCCGCGCCCTGCCGGCGAGATCGGGCTCGACGGCGGTCTCGGCGGCGCCGGCACGCCGGGCGAGGCGAAGTGCGGCAGCCGCCTGGTCCGGCGCGAGCTCGACGACGAGCGCGCCGCCGGGCGAGAGGACGGCCGGCGCGCCGGCAACGACCGCCTCGATGGCCTCGAGCCCGCTGGCGCCGGCGACCAGCGCCTCGTAGGGATCGTGCTCGGCGACGACCGGGTCGAGCCCGGCCCACTCGCGCTCGGCAAGGTAGGGAGGGTTGGAGACGACGACGTCGACGCGCCCGATGAGCTCCGGCGGGACGGCCGAGTACCAGTCGCCGGCGGCGAGCTCGACTCGTGTCGCGACGGGGCCGGGGAGGGCGGCGACATTCTCGGCGGCGAGCGAGAGCGCTGCCGGAGAGCGGTCGGTCGCGACGACCCGTACGTCGCCCGCCTCGGCGGCGAGCGCGCAGGCGATCGCGCCGGAGCCGGTGCCGAGGTCGAGGGCGACGAGCCCGGCAGGGGCTCCCCGGCGGGCTCCGCGCCGCAACCGTCGGAGGCGCTCGAGCTCGGAAAGGGCGAGGCCGGTGACGACCTCGGTCTCCGGGCGCGGCACGAGCGCCCGGCCGTCGACCGCGAGCTCGACCGTCCGGAACGACCAGTGGCCGAGGACGTGCTGCAGCGGCTCGCCCGCCTCGAGGCGCGCCGCCAACGCGTCAAGTCGGGCGTGCGCCCCTTCCGGCACCTGGAGCGGCACGCCGACGGCGAGGCGCGCCCAGCGGAGGCCGGCGACCTCCTCGACGATCCGTCGCGCCGCGACGCGGTCTCCGAGCCGAGCCGACAGCGAGGTGGCCAGCTCGCCCCAGCTCGCCCCGCTCACGACCTGCCGCCGAGCTGGCGCGCGCGCTCGTCGAGGAGCAGGGCGTCGACGATCTCGTCGAGATCCCCGTCCAGCACCCGGTCGAGCTTGTGCACGGTGAGCCCGACGCGGTGATCGGTGACGCGGTTCTCCTTGAAGTTGTACGTCCGCACCTTCTCCGAGCGCCCGCCGCCGCGCACCTGGTCGCGCCGTGCCCGCGAGAGCTCCTCGGCCTGGCGGTCCTGCTCGAGCTTGAGAAGGCGGGCGCGCAGCACCTGCATCGCCTTGGCGCGGTTCTGGATCTGGCTCTTCTCGTCCTGCATCGTGACGACGAGGCCGGTCGGGAGGTGGGTGATGCGGACGGCGGAGTCGGTCGTGTTGACCGACTGGCCGCCGGGACCGGTCGAGCGGTAGACGTCGACCTCGATGTCGCCGGGGTCGATCTCGACCTCGACCTCGTCGGCCTCGGGCAGGACCGTGACGGTCGCCGACGAGGTGTGGACCCGCCCCTGGGACTCGGTGACGGGCACGCGCTGCACCCGGTGCGGGCCACCCTCGTGCTTCAGGCGCTGCCAGGCGTCTGCGCCCTTGACGAGGACCGTCGCGTCGTCGACCCCGCCGAGCTCGGACGGCTTCGCCTCGAGCACGTCGACCTTCCACCCCATCCTCTCGGCGAAACGCTGGTACATCTCCGCCAGAA
>DAHVLW010000326.1:0-7067 GCA_027320205.1 Acidimicrobiaceae bacterium | reverse complement strand
ATGGCGTCGACGAGCTGCCCGAACATCTCGAAGCCCTCCCGCTGCCACGCGACGAGCGGGTCGGTCTGCGCGATGCCGCGCAGGTGGATGCCTTCCCTGAGGTGGTCCATCTCCGAGAGGTGAAGGCGCCACCGGGCGTCGATGATCTGCAGCATCACCTGGCGCTCGATCTGGCGTGCGGTCTCAGGCCCTCCCGGCATCTCCTCGTCGCGCTGCTCGTAACGCTCGATCGCGTCTGCGACGACGCTGTCCACGATCTGCTCGATGCTCTCGGCCTGCTCCAGGTCGGCGACGGTGAACTCCGACGGGTAGTACTGGGCGAGCTCGCTCACGAGGCGCTCGAGATCCCACTCCTCGGCGAAGTCGGTGGGGCACGCGGCGCGGACGACCGCCTCGAGCGTCGAGGAGAGCAGCGAGACCGTGTACTCACGCATGTCCTCGCCGTCGAGGATCTCGAGGCGGCGCTCGTAGATCACCTTGCGCTGCTCGTTCATCACCTCGTCGTACTTGAGGACGTCCTTGCGGATCTCGGCGTTGCGCTGCTCCACCGTGTTCTGCGCGCGCTCTATGGCGCGGGTGACCATCCGCGCCTCGATCGGCACGTCCTCGGGCAGGGCGCGGTCCATCACCCAGCTCATCGCGCCCGTGGCGAACAGCCGCATCAGCTCGTCCTCGAGCGACAGGAAGAACCGGCTCTCTCCCGGGTCACCCTGGCGCCCGGAGCGGCCGCGCAGCTGGTTGTCGATCCGCCTGCTCTCGTGACGTTCGCTGCCGAGCACGTAGAGGCCGCCCAGCTCACGAACCTGCTCCGCCTCCGCCGCGCACTCGGCCTCGAACTTCGTGAGCAGCTCGGCGGCGCGCCGCACTCCCTCCTCGCTCGCCGGATCGAGGCCCTCGGCGATCGCCGCATCGCGGGCGAGGCCCCCGGGGTTGCCCCCGAGGAGGATGTCGACGCCTCGACCTGCCATGTTCGTCGCGACCGTGACGGCGTGCAACCTGCCTGCCTGGGCGACGATCAGCGCCTCACGGGCGTGCTGCTTCGCGTTGAGCACCGTGTGGTCGATGCCGCGCTTCTCGAGCAGCCGCGAGAGATGCTCGGACTTCTCGACCGACGCCGTGCCCACGAGGATCGGCTGGCCGCGCTCGTTCCGCTCGGCGATGTCGTCGACCACCGCCTTGAACTTCGCCTCCTCGGTCTTGAAGACGAGGTCCGCACGGTCCGCCCGGATCATCGGCCTGTGGGTCGGGATCGGCACGACCTGCAGCCCGTAGGTGGAGGCAAACTCGGCGGCTTCGGTCTCGGCGGTCCCGGTCATCCCGGCGAGCTTGTCGTACATGCGGAAGTAGTTCTGAAGGGTCACCGTCGCCCAGGTGTGGTTCTCCTCCTTGATCCGGACGCGCTCCTTCGCCTCGACCGCCTGGTGCAGGCCGTCGGACCACCGGCGACCCTCGAGGACCCGCCCGGTGAACTCGTCGACGATGTGGACCTCTCCCTCCGCGACGATGTACTCCTTGTCGCGGTGGTAGAGCTCCTTCGCCTCGAGCGCCTTTCCGAGCTGGTGGACGTAGTTGACGGCGACCGCGTCGTAGAGGTTCTCGACTCCGAGCTGCCGCTCGACCTTGCCGATGCCGTCCTCGGTCGGGACGACGGTGCGCTTCTCCTCGTCGACCTCGTAGTCGTCCTCGCGCTTGAGCGTCCGGACGATGCTCGCGAACTGGTAGTAGAGCCGGGTCGAGTCGTCCGACGGGCCGCTGATGATGAGCGGGGTGCGCGCCTCGTCGATCAGGATCGAGTCGACCTCGTCGATGATCGCGTAACGGTGACCGCGCTGGACCATCTGGCTGCGGTCGACCGCCATGTTGTCGCGCAGGTAGTCGAAGCCGAGCTCGGTGTTCGTCCCGTAGGTGATGTCGGCGGCGTACGCGGCCCGCTTCGCCGACCAGTCGTCGACCTCTGAGGTGACGAGGCCGACCTCGAGACCGAGGAACCGGAAGATCTGACCCATCCACTCGGCGTCGCGGCGCGCGAGGTACTCGTTGACCGTGACGACGTGGACGCCCTTGCCCTCGAGCGCGTTGAGGTAGCTCGCGAGGGTCGACGCGATCGTCTTGCCTTCGCCGGTCTTCATCTCGGCGATCCACCCGAAGTGCAGTGCCATCCCGCCCATCAGCTGCACGTCGAAGTGCCGCTGGCCGATGGTCCGACGCGCCGTCTCCCTGACGACCGCGAAGGCCTCGACGAGCAGGTCGTTCAGCTCCTCGCCCTGGTCGAGACGCGCCCTGAGCTCCGCCGTCATGTGCGCGAGGTCCGCGTCGGGCATCGCCTCGACCTCGGGCTCGAGGTCGTTGATGAGCGGCACCACGGCGCCGAGGTTCCTGACCTTCTTCCCCTCGCCGGCGCGCAGGACCTTCGCGAAGACGCTCACGACGGGACAGTCTAGGTCGGGGCCTCCCGAGCCCTTCGTCGCCGCGGGCGCTCCTCGTCGCCTGCCGGTCGCATGGAACGGTCCCCGCTCGTCTTCGACCGCCGCGACGCCTCCGAGCGCTGCGACGGCGCGGCTGAGCGGAGCTCGAGCCCGCGGGCGAGCACCCGGCGGGCGGCAACGACGTCGGCAGCACGCGGCCCGCTGCCGTCGCCGGGCACCTCGAGGACGGCTGGAACCCGAGACAGGGCCGGATGCCCGAGGAGGCAGGCGAGCCCCTCGGTGCCGATCTCGCCATCGCCGAGGTTCTCGTGGCGGTCCCGGTTGGCGCCGAAGGTCACCTTGGAGTCGTTGAGGTGGATGCAGCCGAGCCGTTCGAGGCCGACGGACCGGTCGATCGACCGCACGACCTCGTCGGCCGCCTGGACGCTCGAGTAGTCGATCCCGGAAGCGAACAGGTGCTGGGTGTCGAGGCAGATTCCGAGCCGGCGGTCGCCCCCGGCTCGGTCGAGGAGGGCGCGCAGCTCCTCGAAGGTCCTCCCGACCGTCCCGCCCGCGCCGGCGGCGTTCTCGAGCAGCAGCGGGCACGTCGCCCCGCCCCGACCGGTCGCCGTGCCGTCTCCCGCCGCCGGGCTGTTCCCCGCCCGCGTGCGGTCCCGCGCCGGCGCGCCGTCGGCGGCCGCCTCGCGCGCCACCCGCTGCGCCGCCTCGTCGAGCGCCCGGAGCAGCTCGTCCGCCACCTGGCCGGCGACGGCCCCGAACCCGACGCCCCGGTGGCTCCCGGCATGAAGGACCACGCCGGACGCCCCGATGGCGGTGGCGACGGCGAGACTGTCGACCAGGCAGTCGCGGGAGCGTGCGAGGAGCTCGGCGTCGGAGGTGGCGAGGTTGATCAGGTAGGTCGCATGGCAGAAGGTGGCGCGCACGGCGCCGGTCCCCTCCTGGTCGCGCCGGTAGGCGGCGAGCTCGTCCGCACCGTGCGGCGGGCTGCGCCACGCCCGCGGGCTCCTGGTGAAGATCTGGACGACGTCGGCGCCGATCGACGCGCCGCGCTCGAGGGCCGTGCGAAGCCCGCCCGACGTGCTGACGTGGGCGCCGATCAACACGCCGGTGGACAGTACCCGAGCATGGGCGCTCCGTCGGCGGTGGCGGACGCGTAGCCTTGCGACGTGGCGCGGAAGTTCTTCGTTCGCACGTTCGGCTGCCAGATGAACGAGCACGACTCTCGGCGCATCGCCGCCGACCTCGTGGCCGCGGGTCTCGAGCAGGCCGTCGACCTCGAGTCCGCCGACGTCGTCGTGCTCAACACCTGCTGCATCCGCGAGAACGCCGACAACAAGCTGTACGGGCATCTCGGGCACCTCAAGTCGCTCCGAGAGCGGCGAACCGATCTGCAGATCGCCGTCGGCGGGTGCCTCGCCCAGCGGGAGGGCGAGCTGCTCCTGCGGCGCGCGCCGCACGTTGACGTCGTGCTCGGCACCCACAACGTCGGGCGCGCCGTGAGCCTGCTCGAGGAGGCGGCGTCGGCCGGGCACCCGGTCGTCGAGGAGCTCGACGCGCCGCTGAGCGACTGCGACGCGTTCGCCGCGGCGTTCACCGTGCGCGACGACCTTCCCCACTCCGCCTGGGTGACCATCCAGGTCGGGTGCGACAACTCCTGCGCGTTCTGCACCGTGCCCGCGGTGAGGGGGCCCGAGCAGAGCCGGCCCCCGAGCGAGCTCCTCGCCGAGGTCGAACGGCTGGCCGCCACCGGCACCGTCGAGGTCACGCTGCTCGGCCAGAACGTCAACTCCTACGGCCGAGACCTCACGAAGCGCCGGCCGCTCTTCGCCGACCTGCTCCGCTCGGTCGGGGCGATCGAGGGGATCCGGAGGATCCGGTTCACGAGCCCGCACCCGAAGGACCTCCGGCCCGAGACGATCGCAGCCATGGCCGAGACCCCTGCCGTGTGCGAGCAGCTCCACCTGCCGCTCCAGTCGGGGAGCGACAGGATCCTCAAGGTGATGCGCCGCGGCTACACCGCGGCTCGCTACCTCGAGCGACTGGCTTCGGCCCGGCGCGCGATCGACGACCTGGCCGTCACGACGGACGTGATCGTGGGCTTTCCCGGCGAGACCGAGGAGGACTTCGAGCAGACGCTCGAGGTCGTGGCGGAGGCCGGTTACGACAGCGCCTACACCTTCGAGTTCTCGCCCCGACCCGGGACACGCGCCGCGTCGATGGTCGACGACTTCGTGCCGAAGGCGGTCGTGGCCGAGCGCTTCTCGAGGCTGGCGGCCGTCGTCGAGCGATCGGCGCTCGCGAGGCACAGGGCGCGAGCGGGACGCGTCGAGGAGGTCCTCGTCGACGGCCCGTCCAGGAAGGACCCCGCCATGATGAGCGGGAGGACCCGGCAGGGCAAGCTCGTCCACTTCGCGCCGTCGCGAACGGCGACGGGTGAGCTCGTCGACGTCGCCGTCACCGGTGCCGGACCGCACCACCTCCTCGGCGAGGTCGTGCGCCCGGCAGGCGCCGGCGCCGGCCGCGGGAGGCTCAGGATCCCGGTGCGCGCCGGCTGAGACGGCCTGCGGCGACGGCGCCCGGCGCGCCCCGCCGCGACGGGCGACCCCGGGCTACTCGGCCGCGGCCGAGACGGCCTCCGCCAGGGCCGGATGCACGAAGAGCGCCTCGGCGAGGTCCTGCACCCGCAGTCGGGCCGTCACCGCGATGGCGATCACGCTTACGAGCTCGGCGGCTCTCGAGCCCACGATCGAGCCGCCGAGGACGATACCGGTGGCCGGGTCGGATATGAGCTTGACGAACCCACGCGGGTCGGCGTCGATCACCGCCTTTGCGTTCACGGCAAACGGCACCTTGGTGACCCGGATCTTCCGGCCGAGGGCGAACGCCTCCGCCTCGGCGAGCCCGACGTCGGCGATCTCGGGCTCGGTGAAGATCGCCGATGCGGCCTTGTCGTAGTCGAGATGCCGGTGCTCCCGGGTGTGGAGCCCCATCGCGTGCTCGGCGACCTTGCGTCCCTGCATCGCCCCGACGGAGGCCAGCTGCAGACGTCCGGAGAGGTCGCCTGCGGCGTAGATGTGGGGGACGTTCGACTGGCAGTGGTGGTTCACCGGCACGTAGCCGCCGCGATTCGTCTCGACGCCCGCCGACTCGAGACCGAGCCCCGCCGAGCAGGGCACCGATCCAATCGCCAGCAGGGCGTGGCTGCCGGCGATCACCCGGCCGTCCTCGCAGGAGACGGTGACCTCGTCGCCGTTGCGCTTGATCCCGTTCGCCCGCGCCCCCTTCGCAAGGGCGACGCCGGACTCGAGGAAGTCGGCCTCCAGCGCGGCGGCGACCTCGGGATCCTTCTGCGGGAGCACCTGCTGCCGGGAGACGATCAGCGTGACTCGGGATCCGAGCGAACGGAACATGTGGACGAACTCCACGCCGGTGACGCCCGATCCGATCACGACCAGGTGCTCGGGAATCGCCGCCGGCGGGTACGCCTGGCGCGTCACGAGGATGCGCTCGCCGTCGATCTGCGCCCAGTCGGGCACCCGCGGGCTCGAGCCGGTGGCGAGCAGCGCGGCGTCGAACTCGACGAGGAAGGGCGTTGCGGCGTCCCCGGGGCCGGGCGGCGAGGCGGGCGCGACCTCCATCGCGTGCCGGCCGACGAGCCTCGCGCTCCCGCGCACGAGTCGCACCCCCTGGCTCTCGAGCTGGCGGGTCGTCGAGGTGGCGAGGCGCTCGGAGATCGAGCCGACACGCCGCCGGAGCGCCTCGAGGTCGGGGGCGGCGGGCTCGGCCTTCAGACCGAGGGCAGCGGAGCGACGCGTCACGCCGATCGCGCCACCTGTCGCGATCATCGCCTTGGAGGGAATGCAGTCCCACAGGTTCGCCGCGCCGCCGACGACGTCCCGCTCGACGAGCGTGACCTCCGCCCCGAGCCGGGACGCCGTCGCGGCAGCCTCGACGCCTGCCGGGCCGCCTCCGATGATCGCGAACTGGACTGGCACCGCGGCGAGGCTACCTGCCGAGCAGTCGCTGCTCGAGACGAGCGCCCGCCTTCGCGCCGACCGCGCCGTCCGATCCCCTGCATCGCTGCGTGCCTGCCTCGGTGATGCCTCGCATCATCCGCGGCCATACCGACGCGCCGACGGTGATGATCGCCGAGCGGGCCGCCGAGCTGATGCTCGGGCAGGCCCGAATCGAGCCGGGCGCGGCGCCGGCGGATCATTGGGACCTTCGACTCTGGGACGATCCCGGGTTAGGGTCGAGTCTCGGTTTCCGGCGCTTCGTTGTCGGGAGCGACACAGCAGACGGGAGCGTAGGGGAGCGAGAGATGACCTCGGCCGCACCATTCCTTGCGTCGGCGATCGACCTCAACCATCCGGGCCGCTACCTGCACTGGTCGATCTTCCAGGTCTCCGAGGCGAACCTCGCCCTCGTCCTGGCGATGGTCGTCCTCTTCGGGATCGCTCTCCTCCTCCCCTTCCCCCACTCCGGCGGGGGCGGGGCGGAGATCGCCGACCCGCCGGAGGCCGGCGTGGTCGGGGAGGCCGGCGTGGTCGGGGAGGCCGGCGTGGTCGGGGAGGCCGGCGTGGTCGGGGAGGCCGGCGGGGTCACCGGCGCCGCGGACCCCGAGGCGCCGGGAGACGGGTC
>DAHVLW010000324.1:0-10480 GCA_027320205.1 Acidimicrobiaceae bacterium | reverse complement strand
AGGACCCCGGGATCGCGCGATAATCCGCGCGAGCATCGAGAGGAGGACCATGAGCGGCGCGACCGGACTTGCCCAGGATCCCGCGGAGTACCGGCGTCGGCTGGACGAGCAGCCCGACGACCACGAAGAGGAACGTCAGCGTCGGCAGGAACACGAGCTGCTGCTCGGGGAGCACCGAGCCGACGATGGAGGTGACGAACCCGACGACGAAGCCCCCCGCCGTGGCACGCCCGAGGTGGTCGATGCCGCCGAGCACCACGCCGACGAGCGCCACGATGAGCAGCGTCAGCCCGAACGACGGCGTGACGAGGGGCGTCTGCACCGTCGTGAGCACGGCGACGACGGCGGCGCTCACACCGGCGAAGACGAACGCCCACGTGACCACGGATCCGACGGGCACGCCGACGATGCGCGCCGTACGGAAGTCCTCGGCCGTCGCGCGCATCCTCGTCCCGAGGCTCGTCCGGTAGAGGACGGCGAGCAGGATCGCGAACATGACCGCGCCCACGCCGATCTCGACGACGGTGACCCAGCGCAGGTCGACGTGCCCGCCGATCGCGACGTCGTTGAGGCTCGAGAGCGTGGAGACGGCGTTGCCGTTCGAACCGAAGATCAGCTGCCACACGGCTTCGAGGCCGTAGCTCACGCCAAAGGTCACGACGAGGGTGGTGAGCGGCGAGGCTCCCCCGAGCGGCCGGAAGACGAGCACCTGGAGCACGATCGAGCCGGCGACGCAGACGGCGACGCAGGCGAGGATCGCCACCGGAGCCGGGAGGTCGCGCGCCAGCCACAGCGAGTAGGCGCCGAACGCGATCACCTCGCCCTGGGCGAGGTTGACCTGGCGCAGCACCCCGAAGACAAGGCCTATCGACACCGCGATCAGCGCGTAGACGACGCCGAGCGAGATCGCGTCGACGAGGTACCCGACCGCGGTCATCTGCCGAAGTATGCGCTCAGCACCGACTCCGCGTCGGTGGCGCCCTCTCTCGCGGTCTCGAGGCGGATCTCGCCGGAGGAGAGCACGTAGCTGCGGTTGCAGAACTCGAGGGTCCGCTGGGCGCGCTGCTCGACGAGGAGGATCGCGACGCCGGCCGCACGCACCTGCTCGAGAGCGGAGAACACCGCCTCGACGGCGACCGGCGCGAGGCCGAGCGACGGCTCGTCGAGCAGGAGCAGGTCCGGGTCGGCGAGCAAGGCCCTCGCGATCGCGACCTGCTGCTGCTGCCCCCCGGACAGAAGCCCGGCCGGGCGCTCGGCGTAGTCGACGACGATCGGGAAGAGCTCGGCGATCCAGGCGGGCTCGACGCGCCCCGGGCCGCCGCGGCGGCGCGCCGACTCGGCGAGCGACAGGTTGTCCCTCACCGACATCGACTGGAACAGGTGCCGTCCCTCCGGCACCATCGCCACGCCGAGGCGGGCGACCGACTCCGGCTTGGACCTGGGAAGCGGCCGGCCGTGGAAGGTGACCTCGCCGCCGGAGCGCCTGACCGCCCCCATCAGGCTGAGCAGCGTCGTCGACTTGCCCGCGCCGTTCGGGCCGACGAGGCCGACCGCCTCTCCTGGCCCGACGGAGATCGAGACGTCGCGCACGGCGTTCACGTGCCCGTAGCTGACGTTCAAGTGCCGCACGTCGAGCAGCGCCCGGTCGCTCACGGGAGGCGCTCTCCCGTCGGCTCGGTCCGGTCACCGAAGTAGGCGGAGGTCACCGCAGGGTGCCGGCGGATCTCGTCCGGGGTCCCCTCGGCGAGGACGACCCCGTGGTCGAGGACGACCACCCGATCCGACAGGCGCAGCACGAACTCGACGTTGTGGTCGATCATCACCACCCCGGCCCCGCCCTCGTGGCTCGATCTCCAGACGACCTTGCCGAGCTCGGCCATCGCCGCCTCGGGAAGGCCCGCCGCGGGCTCGTCGAGCAGGAGGAAGGCAGGCTCGGCGGCAGCGGCGCGCACGACGCTCACCCGCTGCTGGTCCCCGTGGGAGAGCTCGGCGACGCTCCGGTCGGCGAGGTCGGCGAGGTCGAGCTCGGCGAGCAGCCGAGCGGCACGGGCGCGTGCCGCGCGCTGCGAGGCGCCGACGGCGAGCGCCCCGAGCTCGACGTTCTCGCGCACGCTCAACCCCGGGAAGAGCCGTCCGTGCTGGAAGGTGCGCGCCAAGCCGAGGCGGGCGCGCTGCTCGGGAGAGAGCCCGCCGAGGTCACGGCCGTCGAGCACGACCCGCCCGCCGCTCATCGGCGCGAAACCGCTCACGGCGTTGACGAAGGTCGTCTTCCCCGCGCCGTTCGGGCCGATCAGCCCGACGACCTCGCCCCTCGACAGCGAGATGCTCGCCTTCTCGAGCGCGACCAGACCCGAGTAGACGACCGAGACCTCGTGGCACTCGAGGCTGGCGCCCGAGGTCCCGGTCGCCCGTGAACGCTCAGGGGCCCGCCGCAAGCTTCCCCGGGCTGAGCATCTCGACGAAGTGCGGCTTGTCGTTGGTCACCTCGATGATGCGGTAGGGCCGACCGACGACCGAGTGGAAGGTGGCCGAGAAGCTCACCGGCCCCGACAGCGTCGGCACGTTGTGGAACCCTTGGATGATGCTCGCCAACGTCGAGCCTACCAAGCTGCCGTGCGCCTTCTTGATCGCGTAGATGATGCCCTGCAGCGCGCTCGGGCCGGTGACGAAGCCTCCGGTCGCCGGAGCCTCGCCCTTCGCCTTCATCTCGGCGATCAGCTGCCGCACCTGCGGGTTCGGGTCGTCGCCGAACACCGAGGCGTAGGTCGACCACCAGATGTTGTTCGAGATCTTCGGGTTGCTCGGCTCCCAGAATCCGCCGTCGATCGACCAGGCACCGACGATCGGCTTCGTGTTGCCGACCGTGCGCAACGAGGTCACGAACGTCGACAGGTCCGGCGTCGTCGTCGTGCAGAGCACCGTCGCCGCCGCGCCGGAGCTCGCCGCCCGCTGTGCGACGTTGCCGGCGGTGTGGTCGCCGGTCGTGTAGCTGAGCTGGCTCACGATCTTGCCGCCGAGCTTCTTGAAGTCAGCCGTGAAGTACTGGCACACCTGGATGAAGTAGGTGAGCAGCTTGTCGGTCACGACGGTCGCCGACTTCCAGCCCTTCTGCATCATCAGCTGCGCGAGCACCGCCCCGTCGGACTGCGGGGCGTTGCCGAAGGTGAAGGCGAGCTTGCCCGCCGGGCCGAAGCGCGCCGGGCCCACCTGGTTCGTCCCCGTGCAGGGGGAGATGACGAGCTTGTGGTACTGCAGCCCGACCTCGATCGCCGGCGTGGCGAAGTCGACGTCGCAGGTCACCCACAAGATGTCGGCGCCGGCTTGCACCGCCTTCAAGGCGTCCGAGCGCGTGAGCGCCGGCTGCAGCTGGTCGTTGTAGACGTCGAAGACGATCTTGTGCCCGTCGACGCCGCCCGCGGCGTTGACCTTGGCCGCGTAGATCTGCGCCGCTTCGAGCGCCGGCACGTCGAACGGCTTCATCGTGTTCGTCTCGTCGATGACGGCGCCGATGACGATCGGCTTTGCTGCCGCATGTGCGTGCGGTCGGCTCGCAGCTGCGGCGGTGGCTCCCGCCGCCAGCAGTGCACCGGCCGCGGCGAGCGCCGCCATCGCCACGTGCGCGTGTCTCCTCAGTCGGGACATCGACCGCCCTCCCTCGCACCATCGGGTGCCCCTGCTGCCGCGCCTCGCCCGGTCCCCTCTGGCGCGAGGCGCGGATGCTCTGTGTCATCGACATTTAATCAGATATCGGACTCGAGCGAAAGGGTCGGCCCCGGGCGCTCCCAGCGGCCGCGCCGAGCGCTCCCGCCCGCCGCGCCGGGCGTTCAGGCGCGCGCGCTCTCGGCGGCGGGACGGCCGTGGATCGGGCCGGCGCCGTCGCTCAGCCTCCCCGCCCGGCGGTCGTTCTGAGCGGCGACGATCTCCGCGCAGATGGCGAGCGCCGTCTCCTCCGGGGTCCGCGCGCCGATGTCGAGCCCGACGGGTGCGTGCAGGCGCTCCAGCTCGTCCTCGTCCGCACCGGCCTCGAGCAACCGCCGGCGCCGGTCGGCGGTCGTTCGGCGCGACCCGAGCGCGCCGAGGTAGCCGGCGTCGGTCTCGAGCGCCGCGAGGATCGCCGGCACGTCGAAGCGCGCCTCGTGGGTGAGGATGCAGACGGCATCACGTCGCCCGAGCGGCGGCGCGATGCCGGCGAGGTGGCGCTCCGGCCGGTCGGGGACGACCTCGTCCGCCATCGGGAACCGCTCCCTCGTCGCGAACACGGCACGGGCGTCACAGATGCTCACGTGGTACCCGAGGAGCTTCGCCTGCCGGCACAGCGCAGCCGCGAAGTCGACGGCCCCGACGACGACCATGCGCGGCGGCTCGGCGAAGGCGTGGAAGAACACCTCCACCTCTGCCGAGGGGGCGCAGTCGAGCGCGACGTAGCTTGCGAGGCCCGAGCTGCCCGAGCTCAGCATCCCGGTCGCGTCGCGACGGACCACCCCGTCGAGGCCGTCGGCGCCGAGGGTGCCGACGAAGCGGCCGTCGCCGAGGACGAGCGCCGAGGCACCGGCCACGACGGCCGCGAGGCCGCCCGGGGCGTCGAAGCAGCGCGCCGCCGGGGCGTCTTCGGCGCCTTCGGCCACCGGCCGCTCACGCACCGACACGACCGTCACGACCACGGCGGTCTCGCCGGCTCGCAGCGATGCCTCGAGCTGCTCGTAGCAGCTCGGCAGGCCGGGCGAGACGAACACCGAGACGGCGCCGCCGCAGCTCAACCCGACGGCGAAGGCGTCGGAGTCCGAGTAGCCGAAGCGCTCGAGGACCGGTTGCCCGCTTTGCAGCGCCGAGGTGGCAGCCGTCACGACCGCGCTCTCCACGCAGCCGCCGGAGACCGAGCCGGCGACCCTGCCGTCGCTCGAGATCGCCATGGACGCCCCGGCCGGACGGGGTGCGGAGCCCTCGGTCCCGACGACGCGGGCGAGCGCCACCCCGAGGCCCGTGCGCCGCCATGCTGCGATGTCGTCCATCAGCTCACGCACGATCAGACCCCCTCAGGGCTATCATCTATCAACTTTGAGATGACTCCCACTTCGGCGCCGTCGCCCTTCGCGCCGCGCCGGGCGCGTCCATCCTCGCGCCTGGCCGGGGCGACGTCGCCGCTCCGGCCGTGCGGGGCGTCGGGCCTGTCGGGCGCGCCCGGCGCGCGGCACCTGTCGGGCGCGCCCGGCGCGCGGCGCGACCAGCCCGCGCTACGCACGCAGAGCCGCCAGGGCGCGCGCGGCGCGCGCCGGCGTCGGGTACCACGCGAGGCCGGCCTGCCCGAGCAGCTCGACGCTCTCGCGGCCGGGCCGGGTGTAGGAGTAGACGACGACGGGCTTCCCGCTCCCGGCGACGACCCTGCCGAGCTCTTCACCCTCGATCTCGAGCTGCTTGGGCCCGCCGAAGGAGCCGACGACGAGCGCGGCGCCGATCTCCGGGCGGCGCAGCAGGATCTCGAGCGGCCGGACGACCCCCCCCGTGGCGAGGGCCCCCGCCGTCACGTCCACGGGGTTGTCGGGCGCGCCGTAGGGCGGCATGAGCTCCCGGAGGGACGCGCGCGTCGCGGCGTCGAGGAGCGGGACTTCGAGGCCCTGCGCTGCACAGGCGTCTGCCGCCCACGCGCCGGCGCCGCCGGAGATGGTGAGCACCGCGACACCGCCCGAGCCCCAGCGTGGCGCGCGCGAAAGGGCCATCCCGAGGTCGACCAGCTCCTCCTGGTCCGTCGCGACGAGGCAGCCGGCGGCACCGGCCGCCTCGGACCAGGCCGCCTCGTCCCCGACGTCGTGGGCGGTGTGCGCGAGCGCGGCGCGCGCCGCTGCTCCGGAGCGACCGACCTTCGCGAGGACCACCGCGGTGCCGGCCAGCCGGGCGCGCCGGGCCGTCTCGGCGAAGCGTCTCGGGTCGGCGAGACCTTCGACGAAGCAGAGCACGACGGAGGTCGCCGCGTCGCCGGCGAGGAGGCCGAGGACCTCCGTCGCGTCCACGTCGCACTCGTTCCCCGTGCTCACGACGTGGCTGAATCGCAGCTCGCGGTCGGTCCCGTCGTTGAAGAGCGCAAACCCGAGCCCGCCCGACTGCGAGACGATGGCGATGTCGCCGGGCGCCGGGAGCCGCCGGAGCGCCCGCTCGAGGTCGACGGTCGGCGAGAAGGTGAGCGGGGCGCGCGCCGGGACGTTGATGAAGCCCTCGCAGTTCGGACCGAGGATCCGCATGCCGCTGCGGCGGCGGGCGGCGTCGAGCGCGGCCTGGAGCTCGGCTCCCGTGCCGTCGCGCCGCTCCGCGAAGCCGGAGGACAGCACGACGGCGTGGCGCACGCCCGCCGCGGCGCACTCCTCGAGCACGCCCGGCACGGCCCGTGCGGCGACGACCACCAGCGCGAGGTCGGGGACCGCCGGCAGCTCGGACACCGACGCGTAGCTCCGCTCGCCGCCGATCTGCTCGCGCGAAGGGTTGACCGGGTAGACCTCGCCGGGGAAGCCGTGCTGGCGCAGGATCGGCAGGATCCGCCCGCCGAGCGAGTCCTCCCTGCGGGACGCGCCGACGACGGCGACGCTCCTCGGCTCGAGCATCTGCCACAGCCCGCCGCGAACCGGCCGCGCGGGGGACCCGCCTCGAGCGGAGCGCGCGCCGTCGCGTCTGCGGCCCGGCTGCGTGCCAATTTCTCCGAGCGTCTCGTCCATGCCGCCCCCGACTCGGCCCGCTCCCAGCCGGCCGGGGCCGGCATGGGGCGTGAGTGTAACGTGACGTGCGCGAGCCGGGCCTGCGCCCGACGCGGGGCGCACGCCGAGAGCAAGAGCATCGAGGAGGCACGATGTCGCCGTCCGCGCGTCCTTTCGACCCGACCGACCTCGCAGAGCTCGGGGCCGAGCTGAGCGAGGAGGAGCGCATGGTCCAGGAGACCGTGCGCTCCTTCGTCCGTGATCGAGTCCTGCCGGGGATCGACGGGTGGTTCGAAGACGGCGAGTTCCCGCTCGAGGTGGCGAAAGAGCTCGGCAAGATCGGCGTGCTCGGCATGCACCTCGACGGCTACGGCTGCGCCGGGCTCGGCGCGGTGAGCTACGGGTTGGCGTGCCTGGAGCTCGAGGCGGGCGACAGCGGGTTCCGCTCGTTCGTCTCGGTCCAGGGGTCGCTCGCCATGTTCCCGATCTGGAGGTACGGATCGGAGGACCAGAAGCAGCTGTGGCTGCCGCGCATGGCATCGGGCGAGGCGATCGGCTGCTTCGGCCTCACCGAGCCGGACGCGGGGAGCGACCCGGGCTCCATGCGCACGAGGGCGCGGCGGGACGGGAGCGACTGGGTGCTCGACGGGACGAAGATGTGGATCACCAACGGCGGGATCGCCGACGTCGCCGTCGTCTGGGCGCAGACAGCCGAGGGCATCAGGGGCTTCCTCGTGCCGAGGGGGACGCCCGGGTTCAGCACGAACGACGTCCACCGCAAGCTGTCGCTGCGCGCCAGCGTGACGAGCGAGCTCGTGCTCGACGGCTGCCGGCTGCCGGACGACGCGGTGCTGCCCGGCGCCGTCGGCCTGAAAGGGCCGCTCTCCTGCCTCTCAGAGGCGCGCTTCGGCATCCTCTTCGGCGTGCTCGGCGCGGCGCGCAGCTGCTTCCGAAGCGCCCTGGAGTACTCGAAGTCCCGCCTCCAGTTCGGCAAGCCGATCGGCGCATTCCAGCTCACCCAGGCGAAGCTCGCCGACATGGCCCTCGATCTCGAGAGAGATCTGCTGCTCGCCCTCCAGCTCGGGCGGCTGAAGGAGAAGGGCAGGCTGACTCCCGTCCAGGTGAGCGTCGGCAAGCTGAGCAACACTCGTGACGCGCTCGAGATCGCGAGGACCGCGCGCACGATCCTCGGGGCGAACGGCGTCACGCTCGAGTACCCGGTGATCCGCCACGCCGCGAACCTCGAATCGGTCCTCACCTACGAGGGGACCGCCGAGATCCATCAGCTGACGATCGGCCGCGCGCTCACCGGCCTCGACGCCTTCTCCTCCTGAGCGCGGCGAGCAGGCATGCTCTCGCGCCATCCCGTCGCCATCGCGGCACTCGCCGTCGCGCTCTTCCTCACGGGGCGCCGGCTCACGCTGATCGCGCGCCTCGTCCTCGCCGGCCGGGGCGCGTCCTCCCGTGGCGTCCCAGGCGCCGGCGCGGCGAGCCGGCTGGTCTCGGGCGCGGCGGCCGAGGCGCGCGAGGTCGTCGGCAGGCACGCCTCTTCCGCCTGGCCCTCGCGCACGAGGCGCCCCCGTGCGCCCGTCGAGCTCCTGGGGCGCGTCCGGGCCGGCGATCTGCTTCACGCAGACTGCAACCTCCACCTAACGGCCCCCTTCCGCGCCGTCGCCTCCGCCGTAGTCGTGGAAGCCCCGGCCGCTCTTCCGCCCGAGGAGGCCGGCGCTGACCATCCGCCGGAGCAGCGGCGGCGGCGCGAGGTGTGGCTCGGCGTGCTCGGCGTGCAGCGACTCGGCGATCGCGAGCAGGGTGTCGAGCCCGATGAGGTCGGCGAGCCGCAGCGGCCCCATCGGGTGGGCGCACCCGAGCTCCATCCCACGGTCGACGTCCCGAGCCGTCGCCAGACCGTTCTCGACCATCCTGATCGCCGAGCAGAGGTAGGGAACGAGGAGGGCGTTCACGACGAACCCGGCCCGGTCGCGCGCCCGGACGACCGTCTTTCCGAGCACGGCGGAGGCAAAGCGCTCGGCCGCCACGACAGTCGCCTCGTCGGTGAGCACAGAGGGAACGACCTCCACGAGCTCGAGCACCGGGACGGGGTTGAAGAAGTGCATCCCGACGACCGAGCCGGGTCGGCCGGTGGCCGACGCGAGGTCGGCGATCGGGATCGAGGACGTGTTCGAGGCGAGCACGGCGCCCGCAGGCAACAGCCGGTCGAGCTCGCCGAACACCTCGGACTTGAGCGCGAGGTCCTCCGCGACCGCCTCGATGACGAGCTCGCGGTCGGCCAGCGCCTCGAGACCGGTCACGAAGCGGAGCCGTGCCAGCGCCAACTCCTTCGCCGCCAGGTCGATCTTCCCGCGCTCCAGGGCACGCTCGAGCGACCGCTCGATCCGGGCCCGTCCGGCCGCGAGCACCGCCTCGTCGACCTCGCTCACCACGACGTCGCGGCCGGCGCGCGCCACGGCCTCCGCGATGCCCGAGCCCATGATCCCGCAACCGACGACCCCGACACGCGTGATCTCGCTCATTCCCCGACGAACTCCGCTCTCCCCGGACCGTGCTCGAGAAAGGACCGGATGCCGATCCCGGCGTCGCGCGTCGAGGCCGCCTCGACGAACAGGCGCTGCTCGAGCAAGAGCCCCTCGGCGAGCGGGAGGTCGAGGCCCTCGGCGTTCGCCCGCTTGGCGAGCGCGTGGGCGACGACGGGACCGGCGGCGAGCGACGCGGCGAGCCCGAGCGCCTCGTCGAGCAACCGCTCCCTCGGGTGGTGGCGCTCCGCGAGCCCGATCCGGACGGCCTCCTCGGCACCGACGTGCCGCCCGGTGAGGATGAGGTCCTTCGCCCGCCCTGCGCCGACGAGACGGGCGAGGCGCTGGGTGCCGCCGCCCCCGGGGATGAGGCCGAGGAGGACCTCAGGCTGGCCGAGGCGCGCGCCCTCGCCGACCAGCCGGAGGTCGCAGGCAAGCGCGAGCTCCAAGCCGCCGCCGAGCGCCACCCCGGAGACCGCGGCGATCGTCGCCCGATCGATCGCCGCGAGGGCACCGAGCGCCGTGCCGAAGGCGTCGGTCACGGCGGCGGCGCCGGCCGGGGATGCGAGCTCGTTGACGTCGGCGCCGGCGGAGAAGATCCGGTCCGTCCCGGTGAGCACGGCGGCGCCGGGCGGGTCGGCCGCGAGCTCGGCGAAGGTCCCGGCGAGCTCGGCGAGGACGGCGAGGGAGAGCACGTTGGCCGGCGGGTGATCGAGGCGCACCAGCGCGACGTCGCCCAGCCGCTCCAGGCGGACGCCGCCGCTCAAGGCCGGCACCCGGCCACCCCGGGCGCGACCGCCCCGGGCGCGGCAGTTGCCCCGGCCCCGCCTCTTCGGGCAAGGGCGTGCGTCGACGGCATCACCCGCCGACGCTACGCGCCGTCAGCTCGTTGCGCACCTCCCACAGTCGCGGGAAGGCGACCTGCTGGACCAGCCGTCCGAGCACCTCGACGGGGGTGCCCTGGGTGCCGACCACGCTGTCGCCGATCACCCGGACGACGACCCGGTAGTGCGCGCCCGCCAGAGGCCGGGGAGCAGTCGCCGGAGCGTCACGGACCCCGGCGAGTCGAACCCCGAGCCGTGGCCGAGGACCTTGCGGATCTCCTGGTGCTCCCAGGGCGAGAGCTCCTCCAGCATGCCGAGCTGATCGGTCACGTACCCGATCGCGCGCGCAGCCCGTCGAAGCAACCGGGCGGCGGCGGCCACGTCCCGGGCGGCCGGGCGTTGCTCGGGATCGGCGCCGGCGGCCTTCTCGGCATCGCCGGGA
>DAHVLW010000315.1:0-2944 GCA_027320205.1 Acidimicrobiaceae bacterium | reverse complement strand
TCGGCACCGGCGGCGGCATCGGCCACGTCATCGAGTACCGGGGCTCGGCGATCCGGTCGCTCTCGATGGAGGGCCGGATGACGCTGTGCAACATGTCGATCGAGGCGGGCGCCCGAGCCGGCATGGTGGCGCCCGACGACGTCACCTTCGCCTACCTCGAGGGTCGCCGCCACGCGCCGAGGGGCGCCGGCTTCCAGGACGCGGTCGAAGACTGGCGGACGCTCGCGACCGACGAGGGCGCGCGCTTCGACGCCTCGGTCGAGATCGACGCCGCGGCGATCGTCCCCCACGTCACCTGGGGCACGAACCCCGGGCAGGTCGTCCCGGTCGACGGCGCCGTGCCGAGCCCGGACGCGGCGGGGGGCGAGGCCGAGCGTGAGGCCGCGGCCCGCGCCCTTCGGTACATGGGCCTCACGCCGGGCACGCCGATGCGCGAGGTCAGGGTCGACACGGTGTTCATCGGCTCCTGCACCAATTCGCGCATCGAGGACCTGCGGGCCGCGGCCGCGGTGCTCGGCGGGCGGCGCGTGGCGCAGGGACTGCGGGCGCTGGCCGTGCCCGGCTCGCGCCGGGTGAGGGAGCAGGCGGAGGCCGAGGGGCTCGACAAGGTGTTCCTCGCCGCCGGTTTCGAGTGGCGAGAGCCGGGGTGCTCGATGTGCCTCGCGATGAACCCGGACAAGCTCGCTCCCGGGGAGCGGGCCGCGTCGACGTCGAACCGGAACTTCGAAGGGCGGCAAGGGCGGGGCGGCAGGACGCACCTCGTGTCCCCGGCGGTCGCCGCGGCGACGGCGGTCGCCGGTCACTTCGCCGCGCCGGACGACCTCGCTCCGGGCAGCTGAGCGAGGAGGCGCGATGGAGCCGGTGAGGGTCGTGACGGGGACGGCGGTCCCGCTGGATCGCTCCGACATCGACACTGACCAGATCATCCCGAGCGACTGGCTGAAGCGCATCGAGCGGACGGGCTTCGGCAAGGGGCTCTTCGCCGAGTGGCGCGACGACCGCGACTTCGTGCTCAACCGGCCGGAGCGCGCCGGCGCGACGATCCTCGTCGCCGGGCCGAACTTCGGCGTCGGCTCCTCGCGCGAGCACGCCGTGTGGGCGCTCGTCGACTACGGCTTCAAGGTGGTCGTCTCACCCCGTTTCGGCGACATCTTCCGCAACAACTCGACGCGCTCAGGGCTCGTGCCCGCCCAGGTGAGCCCGGACGACGGCAGGCGGCTGCTCGAGGCCGTCGCCGCCGACCCCTCGCTCGAGCTCACCGTCGACGTCGAGCGCCGCAGCGTCGAAGCGCCGGCCGCCGGCATCTCGGTCCCGTTCGTCATCGACGACGCCGCGGCGGAGCGCCTCCTGCAGGGCCTCGACGACATCGGCGTCACGCTCGCCCACGAGGGCGAGATCGCCGCCTTCGAGGCCCGCCGGCTCGCCTGGCTGCCCGCCCTCGGCCACTGAGCGCGCCGCCTCGCCCGGCGCCGGCTCAGCCGCCGGCTGCCTGGCGGCGCCGGGCGTTGACCGCCGACACCACGGCCTTCAGGCTCGCGGTGAGGATGCTGGCGTCGATGCCCACGCCCCACCGCCTGCGCCCGCGGTCGTCCGTCGTCTCGACGTAGGCGACGGCGAGCGACCCCGCGCCCGCCGTGACGGCGTGCTCGTGGTAGTCGAGGACGTCGAGCGCGATGCCGAGCCCGTCGCGGACCCCTTGCACGAACGCCGCCACCGGCCCGTTGCCCTCGCCGGTCACCGTGACGGACCGGCCGCCGACCGAGAGCTCGGCGGTGACCTTGTCCACCTCGCCGCTCCAGGCGGACTCGTGGCTGACGAGGCGCACCTCGCCCTCGGCGAGGTACTCGGAGGAGAAGACCTCCCACATCTCCGCCGGGGAGATCTCGGTGCCGGTGTCCTCCGTGACGTGCTGGATCGCCTGGGAGAACTCGATCTGGAGCGGGCGGGGGAGCACCATCTGGTGCTCGGCCTCCATGACGTAGGCGACGCCGCCCTTGCCGGACTGGGAGTTGACGCGGATCACCGCCTCGTAGCTCCGCCCGACGTGGTGAGGGTCGATCGGCAGGTAGGGAACCTCCCAGACCTCGTAGCCCTCCGGCAGCGCCGCCATGCCCTTCTTGATCGCGTCCTGATGGGAGCCGGAGAACGCCGTGTAGACGAGGTCGCCCGCATAGGGATGGCGAGGGTGCACCGGCAGCCGGTTGCAGTACTCGGCGACACGGCGCAGGGCGTCGATGTCCGAGAGATCGAGGCGGGGGTCGACCCCCTGGCTGAAGAGGTTCAGCGCCAGCGTGACGAGGTCGACGTTCCCGGTCCGCTCGCCGTTGCCGAACAAGCAGCCCTCGACGCCCTCGGCGCCGGCGAGCAGCGCCAGCTCCGCGGCAGCGACGGCGCAACCGCGGTCGTTGTGGGGGTGCAGGCTGAGCACGACCGCATCCCGCCGCGGGATGCTGCGGTGGAAGACCTCGATCAAGTCCGCGTAGACGTTCGGCGTCGACATCTCGACCGTCGCGGGCAGGTTGAAGATGATCGGCCACTCCGGGGTCGGCTCGATCACGTCCATCACGGCGGCGCAGATCTCGACGGCGTAGTCGATCTCGGTGCCGGTGAAGGACTCCGGGCTGTACTCGTAGCGCACCCGGGTGCCCGGGAGGCGGTCCTCGAGGTTGCGGCACAGCCGCGCCGCGTCGGTGGCGATCTTGGTGACCCCCGCGCGGTCGAGGCCGAACACGACGCGGCGCTGCAGGGTCGAGGTCGAGTTGTAGAAGTGGACGACGACGTCGCGCGCGCCCTTCAGCGATGCGTACGTCCGCTCGATCAGCTCGGGACGGCATTGGACGAGGACCTGGATCGCGACGTCGTCGGGGACGAGGTCGTCCTCGACGAGCATGCGGACGAAGTCGAGGTCGGGCTGGGACGCCGAGGGGAAGCCGACCTCGATCTC
>DAHVLW010000314.1:0-3155 GCA_027320205.1 Acidimicrobiaceae bacterium | reverse complement strand
CTCGGCGAGCGGCTCGCGGAGCGCCTCCTGCGCGACGCCGGGGAGGCGGGGTGACCGTCTACCTCGTCGGCGCGGGGCCGGGCGACCCGGGCCTCCTCACGGTCCGCGGTGCCGAGCTCCTCGCCGCAGCCGACGTCGTCGTCCACGACCGGCTGGTCGATCCCCGCGTCCTCGCGGCCGTTCCCGGCACCGCTCGACTGATCGACGTCGGCAAGCGCGCCGGCGACTCGGCCGTGTCGCAGGAGGAGGTGAACGACCTCCTCGTCGAGCTCGGCGGCGGGCCGGGCGTCGTGGTGCGCCTCAAAGGCGGCGACCCCTACGTCCTCGGACGCGGTGGCGAGGAGGCGGCGGCGCTCGAGGCGGGCGGGGTCGACTACGAGGTGGTGCCCGGCGTCACGGCGGCCCTCGCCGTGCCGGCGCTCGCGGGCGTCCCGCTGACCATGCGCGGGGTCTCCTCGGGGTTCACCGTCCTGACCGCCCACGACGCCGGCGCGCCGAGCGTCGGCGTCGACTGGGAGCTCGCCGCGCGGCTTCCCTGGAGCCTCGTCTTGCTCATGGCCGCGAGCAGCTCCGCCGAGGTCGCCGGGCGGCTCCTCGGCGCCGGGCGCGACCCGGCGACGCCCGTGCTCGTCGTCGAGTCGGGGACACTGCCCGCCCAGCGGGCCCGCCGGACGTCGCTGTCCGACCTCGCGACGATGCAGATCCGAAGCCCCGCCACGATCGTCGTCGGCGAGGTTGCCCGCCTCGGGCTCTGGTCGCGCGAGGAGCTTCCCCTGTCCGGGTGGCGCGTCGTCGTCACCCGGCCCGCCGGCCAGGAGGGGGGCCTCGCCGATCTGCTCTCTGCTGCCGGGGCGATGCCGCTTCTGCTCCCGACCGTCGAGGTCGTTGCGCCCCCGGACGGCGGCGCGGCGCTGCGGGAGGCGGCGGGAAGGCTCGGGACTTTCGACTGGCTCGTGCTCACCTCGGCGAACGGTGTCGAGCGGCTGTTTCGCGAGCTCCGAGACGCGCGCGCCGTCGGCTCGGCGAAGGTCGCTGCGATCGGCCCGGCGACGGCCGAGACGCTGCGGAGGCACGGCGTCGTCGCCGACCTCGTGCCGGAGCGTTTCGTCGGGGAGGCGCTCGTCGGCGCCTTCGCCGCGCTCGGGCCGGCGGCGCGCGGGAACGGGCGCGTCCTGCTCGCCCGAGCCGCCGAGGCGCGAGACGTCGTTCCGACCGGGCTCGCGGCGCTGGGCTACGAGGTCGAGGTCGTCGAGGCCTACGCCACCCGCACGGCCGAGCTTGTCGCGGGCGCGTGGGATGGTGCCCGGGACGCCGACGCGGTGACCTTCACCTCGCCCTCGACGCTCGCCGGCTACCTCGAGCTGGCAGGCGGCCAGCCCGTCCCGGGCGTGGTCGTCACGATCGGCCCGGTGACGACGGCGGCGGCGCGCCGGTCCGGCATCCGCGTCGACGCCGAGGCGTCCGAGCACACCGCCGCAGGCCTCGTCGCGGCGCTCGCCGGCATCGCTGCCGCCCGTCGGAGGCCGTAGGCTCGGCCGCCGTGGGCTTCCCGGCGCGACGCATGCGCAGGCTCCGGCGGACGCCCGCGTTCCGGAGGATGGTCGCCGAGACGCGTCTCGCCGTCGACGATCTCGTCGCTCCGCTGTTCGTGCGCGAGGGCATCGAGCTGCCGGTCCCGGTCCCCTCGCTCCCCGGCGTCGTGCAGCACAGCCGCGCCTCGCTCGTCGCCGAGGCGAAGCGACTGGTCGTGCTCGGCGTGCCGGCCATCGTGCTCTTCGGGGTGCCCGCCCGGAAGGACGCCGTGGGCTCGGGCGCGTCGGACCCCTCCGGCGTCGTGCAGCTCGCGCTGCGGGAGCTGCGCCAGGCTGTCGGCGAGGAGCTCGTCCTCATCCCGGACCTGTGCCTCGACGAGTACACCGACCACGGCCACTGCGGGATCGTCGGCCGCGACGGCCTCGTGGACAACGACGCCACGCTCGAGCGCTACGCCGAGGTCGCCGTGGCCCAGGCGGAGGCGGGCGCCGACCTCGTCGCGCCGAGCGGGATGATGGACGGTCAGGTCGCGGCGATCCGGTCCGCCCTCGACGGGTCGGGCCATCAGGGCGTCGGCATCCTCGCCTACGCCGCGAAGTACGCCTCCTCGCTCTACGGTCCCTTCCGCGACGCGGTCGACGTGCGCATCGCCGGCGGTGGCGACCGCCGGGGCTACCAGCAGGACCCGGCGAACCGGCGTGAGGCGCTCGCCGAGCTGCGCCTGGACGTCGAGGAGGGTGCCGACCTCGTGATGGTCAAGCCGGCGCTCACCTCCCTCGACGTGATCGCGGCGGCGCGGGCCACCTTCGAGCTCCCCGTCGCCGCCTACCAGGTGAGCGGGGAGTACGCGATGATCGCCGCCGCCGCCGAGCGCGGCTGGATCGAGCGCCGACCGGTCGTGCTCGAGACGCTCGGCGCCATCCGCCGGGCCGGCGCGGACCTCGTCCTCACCTACTTCGCCGCCGAGGTCGCCGAGCTGCTCCGCCGCGACCGTGGCTGAGCCGGCAGGCGGCGGGGGGACCGCCGGCCCGCTGAGCCGCGCCCTGTTCGAGCGGGCGTGCTCGGTCATCCCGGGCGGGGTGGACTCGCCCGTGCGGGCATTCGGCGCCGTGGGCGGGACGCCGTGGTTCGTCTCACTCGCCGAGGGCGCCTACGTCGTCGACGCCGACGGGAGACGGCTGCTCGACTACGTCCAGTCGTGGGGCGCGTCCATCCTCGGCCACGCCCACCCGGCGCTCGTCGCGGCCGTCCGCGCCGCCGCCCTCGCCGGCACCACGTTCGGCGCGCCGACAGAGGGCGAGGTGGAGCTGGCGACGCGCGTGGTCGAGGCCGTGCCCGGCTGCGAGATGGTGCGCTTCGTCTCCTCCGGGACCGAGGCCGCGATGACGGCGATCCGGCTCGCCCGGGGGGCGACCGGACGTGACCGGGTGGTGAAGTTCGCCGGCTGCTATCACGGCCATGTCGACGCTCTCCTCGCCGCCGGTGGCAGCGGCGTGGCGACCCTCGGGCTCTCCGGCTCGGCCGGCGTCCCCGGCGCCGCGGTGGAGGGGACGCTCGTCGCGCCGTACAACGTCGTCCCGGAGCTCGACGAGCGCGTGGCCTGCGTGATCGTCGAGCCCGTG
>DAHVLW010000268.1:0-10689 GCA_027320205.1 Acidimicrobiaceae bacterium | reverse complement strand
ATCGGCGCGAAGGCGTCGACGAAGGGCGCCTCCGCCCTGTAGGGGTAGCTCTCGAGCCAGTAGCGCAGCGGTCGTGGCACGACGGCGACGACCGGCCGGCTCCCGGCGTCGCGCCGGACGAGCGACAGGTAGTAGGCGACGCGCCGGGCCGACAGGTACGTGCCCTCCGCGGAGCTCTCGATGTCCGCGGCGAACCCGTCGGCACCGGCCGCGAAGTCCTGGGCGGCGCGGCGCGCGTCGGCTGCGGGGTCCGAGAGCGTCGGGAAGTCCCAGGCGATGACGTCGATCCCGGCCGCGTGCGCCCGGCGCGCGAGGTCGGAGAGCGTGGCGCCGCCGTAGAAGCCGCTCTGGCTGCTCCCGGTGCGGAGCCAGAGCTGGTGGAGATGGTCCCGCCGGGCCAGGGCGGCGACCGCCGCGACGTCGAGGCGCTGGCCCGGCCACGCGGTCAACCAGATTCCCTTGCCGCTGATCGGGGCGAGGTCCACCCGTCGGGCCTTCGGCGGCTGGGCGACGGGGATCGCCCGATCCGGAACGGCCGGCGGGCCGAGCGGCGGCGGCGGCGGGGACGGCGGAACGGGCGGCGGCGGACATGGCTCGGGCTGGACCGGCGGCGCGGGAAGCGGGTACGGCAGCGACGCCGCCGCCGGGGGCAAGAGCCCCGGCCCGACGACCAGCATCGCGGCGACCGCCGCGGTGGCGACCGCCGCGACCGCTGCCCGGGCCTGCGCTCCTGGGGCGCTGCGCACCGGACGATTCTCACCCGCCGGCGATGGGCGCGGGGTGCGGGACGCAGCTCGCCCGTCGGTCGATGAGCCCGTGGGCACGCAGGTAGCCTTGCGCGGTGGCGACGAACGGCATGCAGTCAGATCAGGCCGCCGGTGACGAGTCCGGCGCCAGAGGTACCGCGCCCCGGGGCAGGGGCATCCTGGAGATCCTCACAGACCTCTGGCACCAGAAGCCGGGGGTGCGTCAGGACCGACCGGGCGCGACGGAGCGCCTGCTCAGCGAGAAGCAGATCGTCAACGGCCTGGCGCGCAACGAGGTTATGATCGGCGCCGCCCTCGCGGTGCTCCAGCTCGCGATCACGATCGCCGTCTATCTCTACTGGCACGGCTCCCACGAGGTGAAGTACCGCCACTACGCCCCCGACTTCCTCGTCGCCGGCCTCATCGGCGAGGCACTTCTCGCCGGCGGCCTCGCCATACGGCGTCGCGCGCTGCTCGGCTTCGCCGCCTTCCTGGTCGGGATGGAGCTCATCTCCTTCGGCCTCATCTACGGCATCCTCTTCCTCTTCTTCGGAGGCTGGCTCATCCTCCGGGTGATGCGAAAGCAACGCCAGGACCAGGCACGTGAGAAGGTCGAAGGCGGCGGCGGGACTCGGGTCGGCGCCCGCTCGCGCGACGCTCGCGGCGCGGCCGGCGGCCCGCTGCGACCGAAGGCCTCGAAGCGCTACACGCCCCCGAAGCCGGTGAGCGCCGCGAGGAAGCGGTGACCCTGCCGCCACCCGACGCGTGTCCGATCAGGACGCTGCCGAACCGGACGTGGCCGATCAGGGCGCTGCCGAACCGGCCGTGGCCGAGCACCCCGCGTCCGCCGGCTTCGCCACGCGCCGCCACGGCGCCGGCGCTCGGCCGTCCGGCATGAGCCGGTGATCGCCGACGCGCTCGCCGGCAAGCGCATCGCCGTCACCGGTGCCACGGGCTTCGTCGGGACCGCCCTCGTCGAGCGGCTGCTGCGCACCGTCCCTGAGTGCGAGCTTGTCCTCGTCGTTCGCCCGACGCGCCGCCAAGGCGCCGCCGAGCGAACGGCGCGCGAGGTCATCCGCAACGACTGTTTCGACCGGCTGAGGGCTGAGCTCGGGGACGCCTTCTCCTCCGAGATCTCGCGCCGCGTGTCGACGATCGCCGGGGACGTCGCGACCGACGGCCTCGGGCTCGAGGACGAGGGACGCGCCGCCTTGGCGAGCTGCGACGTCGTCGTCCATTCCGCGGCATCCGTGAGCTTCGACGCGCCCTTGGACGGCGCGGTCGAGGTCAACCTCCTCGGTCCGAGCCGCGTCGCCGAGACGCTCCTGTCGGTCGCGGCCGCCCACCGGCCGGGCGGCAGCCTCCCCCACCTCGTCGCCGTCTCGACCGCCTACGTGAACGGCGGGCGCCGAGGCGAGGTGGAGGAGGAGCTCGTCACCGAGACCCCCTACCTGACGCTGCCCGACTGGCGCGCCGAGGTCGCCGCGGCGAGGCGCGCCCGGGCGGACGCCGACGCCGAGAGCCGCAGCCCGACCCGCCTCGGCGAGCTTCGATCCGCCGCCCGGAAAGAGCTCGGGGCGGCAGGCACGGCGCTGCTCGCCGAGCGCACAGAGCGGCTTCGCCGGGACTGGGTCGACGAGCGTCTCGTCGAGCTCGGGCGCGCTCGTGCCAACGGGCTCGGGTGGCCCGACGCCTACGCCTACACCAAGTCGCTCGGCGAGGTCGCCCTCGTCGAGTCGCGCGGGCCGCTGCCGGTGTCGATCCTGCGGCCCTCGATCGTCGAGTCCGCCCTCGCCGAGCCGCGCCCGGGCTGGATCCGCGGCTTCCGGATGGCGGAGCCGGTGATCATCTCCTACGCGCGGGGGATGCTCCGCCAGTTCCCCGGAGTCGCCGAGGGCGTCATCGACGTCATCCCCGTCGACCTCGTCGTCGCCGCGATCATCGCCGTCGCGGCGAACGGCCCGGCCGGGGAGGCACCGGCCGTCTACCAGGTGGCCTCCGGCGTGCGGAACCCCTTCCGCTACGGGACCCTCGTCGAGCTCGTCGAGCGCTGGTTCACCGAGCGCCCCCTCTACGACGCCAAGGGCCAGCCGATCGTGGTCCCGACCTGGTCCTTCCCCGGCCGCGGCAAGGTCCAGGGCGAGCTGCGGCGCGCCATCCGGGCGCTCGACGCCGTCGAGCGGGTCGTTCGCGGGCTCCCGGTGCGCGGCGAGCTCGCCGAGAAGGTGAGCGCCGTCGAGGAACGCCGCGCGCTCGCGGAACGCGCCCTCGGCTACGTCGAGCTCTACGGCTCCTACGCCGAGTCCGAGGCGCGCTTCCGGGTCGACCGGACCCTCGCGCTCTACGAGTCGCTAGACGGGACCGACCGCAAGGCCTTCTGCTTCGACCCCGCCGCCGTCGACTGGGCACGCTACGTCAACGACGTCCATCTCCCCTCGGTCGTCGAGCACGCGCGAGTCCGCACGACCCCCGGCAAGCGCTTCGGCGACGATCGGGAGGCGCGCCAGCGCCGGGCGATCCTTTCCCCCGAGCCACGCTGCGCCGTGTTCGACCTCGAGCAGACCCTGATCAACTCCAACGTCGTCGAGTCCTACGCCTGGCTCGCCACCCGCCACCTCTCCCCGATCCGTCGGGCGCGGCTCTCCATCGAGCTCATCGCCGAGGGGCCGCACCTGCTCGCCATCGACCGTCGCGACCGCGGTGACTTCCTGCGCTCCTTCTACCGCCGCTACGAGGGCGCGCCTGCCGAGCGGGTCCGGCGCGACTCGTGGGAGCTGTTCAGCGACCTCATCCTCACCCGGGCGTTCCCCGACGCGATCCAGCGCGTGCGCGAGCACCGCGCGCTCGGTCACAAGACCCTGCTCATCACCGGGGCGCTCGACTTCGTGATCGGCCCGCTCGAGCCGTTGTTCGACGAGATCGTCTGCGCGCGCCTCGGCGAGCGCGACGGCCGGTTTACCGGGGAGATGGTCGAGACGCCGCCGACCGGCGAGGCGCGGGCGCTGCTCGTCGAGCGCTGGGCCGCCAGCTTCGGGCTCGGCCCGGAGGCCGTCGTCGCCTACGCCGACTCGACGAGCGACCTGCCGATGCTCGAGGTCGCCGGCCACCCCGTCGCCGTCAATCCCGAGCCGAAGCTCGCGGCGATCGCCCGGAGGCGCGGTTGGCCGGTCGAGCTCTGGAAGCTCTCCCGCGGCGGGCCGCGGCGCCCCCTCGCCGTCTCGACCCGCCGCCTCGGCGCTCGCACGGTGACGCCGCTCCCCCTCTCGCGCGGGGCGACGACGGTGAGCGACCGGTGAGGGCCCTGATCCTCGAGCGCAGCCTCGGGCGCTTCGCCGCGGCGCGTGCCGCCTCGCTGCTCGCCGGCTCGGGGAGCGGCATCGCCGTCGGCCCGCTGCGGCTCACCGACACGGAGCCGCCCGAGCCGCCGGGCCCCGGCTGGCACCACGTCCGACCGCGCCTCGCAGGGATCTGCGGCTCGGACCTCTCCACGCTCGACGGGGCGAGCTCCCGCTACTTCGAGCCGATCGTCAGCTTCCCCTTCGTCCCCGGCCACGAGATCGTCGGCGACGTCGTCGGCGGGGAGCTCGACGGCGTGCGCGTCGTCGTGGAGCCCGTCCTCGGCTGCCTGGCGCGGGGGATCGACCCGCCCTGCGCAGCCTGCACGGCGGGCCGCAAAGGCGCGTGCGAGCGCCTCGCCTACGGGCATCTGCGCCCGGGTCTTCAGACCGGCTACTGCGCCGACACCGGAGGAGGCTGGTCGGAGCTGCTCGTCGCCCACGAGTCCCAGCTCCGTCCCGTCCCCGATGGGCTCGGCGACGAGGCCGCGGTGATGGTCGAGCCGGCCGCCTGCGCCGTGCATGCCGCCCTTGCCGGCGGCGTCGTCGCCGGCGAGCGCGCGGTCGTGCTCGGCGCCGGGACTCTCGGACTGGCGACGCTCGCGGCGCTCCGCCACCACAGCCTGCCCTCGGCGATCGTCGTCGTCGCCAAGCACCCCGTCCAACGCGAGCTCGCCGGCGCGCTCGGCGCCGACCAGGTCGTCGCACCGGAGGAGCTACCTCGCGCCGTCCGGCGGCTCACCGGCTCGCTCGCCGCCTCGCGCTCCGGCGGGCTCGGGCGGCTCGCCGGCGGCGCCGACGTGGTGTTCGACTGCGTCGGATCGGCAGGATCGATCGCCTCGTCGCTCGCCGTCGTCAGGGCGGGCGGCAGGGTCGTGCTCATCGGCATGCCCGGCTCGGCGCGGGTCGACCTCGCCCCCCTCTGGCAACGGGAGATCACCCTCGCCGGCGCCTACGCCTACGGGTCCGAGGACACCCCCGACGGGCCGCGCTCGACGTTCGACCTCGCCTTCGAGCTCGTCGCCTCGGCGCACCTCGAGCGGATCGTCTCGGCCCGCTACCCTCTGGAGCGCTACGAGGAGGCCATCCGGCACGCCGCTGCGGCGGGGCGCCGCGGGGCGGTGAAGGTCGTGTTCGACCTGCGGCGCTCGTCGCGCCGGGGCTGGCGGGCAGCGGCGGACGTGGAGGCGGGGAGTTGAGTCCGAGACCGGGGTTCGTGCTCGAGGTCGACCGCTCCACCCCCCCGACGATGCTCTGGCACGGCGACGGCTTCCGCCAGGAGCGCTTCCCGGTCGGCACCCGCGTCGTCTACCCACCCGAGCCGGTCCCGGCCCTCGCCGACCCCGACGCCGCGATCCGCCATGCGCTCGAGCACCCCGTCGGCGGCTCGCCACCGCTCTCGGCGCTGCTCAGGCCGGGAATGAAGCTGACGATCGCCTTCGACGACGTCTCGCTCCCCCTCCCGCCGATGCGCGCGCCGGACACGCGCGAGCGGGTGATCGGCGCCGTCCTCGACGCCGCCGCCGCCGGCGGTGTCGACGACGTCGTGCTCATCGCCGCGCTCGCGCTGCACCGGCGGATGACCGACGACGAGCTGCGCCACGCCCTCGGCTCGAGGATCTTCGACGCCTTCGCGCCCCACGGCCTGCTGCGCCAGCACGACGCCGAGGACCCGGACGCGATGGTCCACCTCGGCCTCACCGACCAGGGCGAGGACGTCGAGATCAGCCGGCGGGCCGCCGAGAGCGACCTCCTCGTCTACGTCAACATCACCCTCGTCCCGATGGACGGCGGCCACAAGTCCGTCGCCACCGGCCTCGCCAGCTACCGCAGCATCCGCCACCACCACAACGTCCGGGCGATGCAGCACAGCCGCTCGTTCATGGACCGGCACCACAGCGAGCTCCACAGCTCGAACTGGCGCATGGGGCGGCTGATCGCCGACGCCGGTGTGCGGATCTTCCAGATCGAGACGACGCTCAACCTCGACACGTTCCCCTCGAGCTTCTCCTTCCTCCAGCGGCGCGAGTGGGAGTGGACGCTGCGGGACCGCGCCGGGTTCCACGGGACGCGCGCCGCCCTCGAGCGGACGCCGCCGGCGCTCGCGCGCCAGATCTTCCACTCGATCCGCTCCCCCCACGCCCTCGCCTCGGTGCAGGCCGGGGAGGTGGAGGCGGTGCACGACCTGACGCTCGCCAACCTGTACCGGCAGCAGCTCGTCCAGGTCGAGGGCCAGAGCGACGTGCTCACGATGGGCCTGCCCTACCTGGGCCCCTACAACGTCAACTCCGTGATGAACCCGATCCTCGTCTCCTGCCTCGGCCTCGGCTACTTCTTCAACATGTACCGGGGAAAGCCTCTCGTGCGCGAGGGCGGGGTCCTGATCATCTCCCACCCGACGCCCTGGGCCTTCGACCCCGTGCAGCACCCGAGCTACATCGACTTCTTCGAGCAGGTCCTCGCCGAGACGACCGACCCGCTCGAGATCGAGGCGAAGTACGAGGAAAGCTTCGCAACCGACCCCTGGTACATCCATCTCTACCGGACCTCTCACGCCTACCACGGCGTGCATCCCTTCTACATGTGGTACTGGGGCGCCCATGCCCTCCAGCACCTGGGCCAGGTGATCATCGTCGGTGGCGACCGCGCCGCCGTCCGCCGGATGGGCTTCAAGCCGGCTTCCACCTTCGCCGACGCCTTCGAGATGGCCGAGGACGTCGTCGGCCGCGACCCGACCATCACCCACATCCACAACCCGCCGGTCTTCATGAGCGAGGTCACGTGAGCCCTGCGGGCGGAGCCCCGGCGTCGACGAAGCTCTCGCCGCTCGCCGCGCGCCGGCTCGTCGAGCGCGCCCGCAGCCGCGCCGGCGGCGCGACCCGCACGCTGTCGGCTGTCGTCCGCGCCCCGACCTGGCCCGGCAGCGTCGAGCGGCCCGTGCCGCGGCGCAACGTCGGGGCAGACTACGACACCGCCTGGTCTCGCACGCCCGCCGCCCGAGCGGCGCGCGCCGTGCTGGTCGAGGGGGTGACGCGCCCGTTCGTGCGCGCCGTCGCGCCGCCGACGATTCTCGGCGCGGACCAGCTCGACGCGCTGGAAGGGCCGGCGATCTTCGCCGCCAATCACTCCAGCCATCTCGACACGGCGATCGTGCTCTCGGCGCTCCCCGCCCGCTTCCGCCGCAAGAGCGTCGTCGCCGCGGCGGCCGACTACTTCTTCGACCGCCGCTGGAAGGGAGACCTGTGGTCCCTCTGGCTCGGGACGATCCCCGTCGAGCGCGCCCGCATCTCGCGCCGTGGCGCCGACCTCGCGGCCAAGCTCATCGACGACGGCTGGAGCCTCGTCATCTACCCCGAAGGAGGGCGCTCCCAGGACGGCTGGGGGCAGGAGTTCCACGGGGGCGCTGCCTACCTCGCGAAGCGCTGCTCCGTCCCCGTCGTCCCGGTCCACCTCCACGGCGTCCGGCCGATCCTGCCGAAAGGGCGCAACCGCCTCCGCCCCGGCAGGGTCGAGGTCCGCATCGGCACCCCCCTCTGGCCGCTCGCAGCTGCGGCGTCCGGGCGCGAGGAGGACGCCCGTCGCTTCGCCGCCCGGATCGAGGCGTCCGTCGCCGCGCTCGCCGACGAGGCCGAGACCGACTGGTGGTCGGCGCGGAGGAGGGCGGCAGCCGGGCTCACGCCGGATCCCCGCGGACCCGACGTCGCGCCCTGGCGGCGGGCGTGGGAGCTCCCCGACAGCCGGCGCGCCGAGCGCCCCCAGAAGCCGATCTCGAGCTGGAAGCCCTGGTAACGGGGGCAGCGGTGCTGCCCGCACAGCCATGGCCTCGAGGATCCCTGCGGTGCTACCCTCCCAGCGATGGGACTGCTCGCGCTTGCCGCAAGCACTGCGAGACGCATCGGCGAGGTCGGCTTCATCATCGGTGCAATCGGAGGGCTGCTCATCATGCTCGCCGCGGCCGCGGGTCGTGGCTCCCGGGGCGGCCGCGCAAGCTCGACGCTCGCCGGGCTGTGCATCGCCGTCGGCTTCGTGCTCGGTGTCGTCTACATGCACTGGACCTGAGACGGACGACGACCGCGGCCGCCGGCTAGGAGGCCGGGGGATCGAGCTCAGCGCCACCCCGACCGTTCGAGCGCTCCGACAGTGGTGAGGCGTAGCGCCGGAGCGCCACGACGCACCAGATCGCTTCGACGGCACCGAAGGGCCATGCACCCGACAGGAAGCCGTAGCTGGACGAGAGCGCACAGCCCGCCGCGAAAGCGAGCACGAAGCGTCGCCCCCGGTGCTCGAGCGCGTAGGCAGACATCATGAGCACGAGCACGACGACGCCGTAGATCGTGATTGGCTTCATCCTGCGCCCTCCCCGATCGGAGGAGTCAGCACCGATCGCGCGGCATCATCGGGCGCCCCCTGCACGGAACTCCTCGAGCTTCTTCACCAGTTCGGCGTCCGCGATCGCCAGCATCTCGACCACGAGGATCGCCGCGTTGGCCGCGCCGTCCACCGCGACGGTGGCGACAGGGACTCCCGAGGGCATCTGCACCGTGGCATAGAGCGCGTCGACACCGTGCAGCGGGCCGCCTGAGAGGGGAACCCCCACCACCGGCAACGTCGTATGTGCGGCCACCACCCCGGCGAGGTGCGCCGCCATGCCGGCACCGCAGATCAGCGCCGCGTACCCCGCGTCCCGCGCCCGCCGGGCGAAGTCTCCCACCTCGTCCGGATTGCGATGGGCGGACAGCACGTGCTCGGTCGCGCCCACGCCGAAGCGCTCGAGCATGGCGAGAGCCGGGGCCATCTTGTCCCGGTCGCTGGCCGAACCCATGAGAACGGCGACCCGCATCGCAGCACCTCCTGTCCGGTGAGCCCCCGGCAGCGTATTCGCGACCAGGTGACGCTCTCGACCGCCGGCAGGGTTCGGATGTGACCATGGGCTGCTCATACGCCTAGCTTGAGGTGATGCGGCAGCGGGCTGCGAGCCACGCTCCTTCCCCGGTGAGGAGCGACGTCGCTGCAGCGATGGCCGCGTCGGTTGCGGGGTCGCTGGCAGTGTTCCTCGTCGGAACGCTCGCGGTCCAGATGCGGACGTCGCTTCACTTCGGCACCTCCGCCCTGGGCGGAGCTGTCTCTCTCTACTACCTGGCAGCGGCGGTGGGGTCCCTGCCGTTCGGGCGGCTGGCGGAGAGAGTGGGCGGCATCCGGGTCATGCGGGTCGCGACGCCGGCGGCCGCTGCCACGCTCGGCCTGATCGCAGCATTTGCCAACTCTTGGCTCGCGCTGGCGGCCCTGCTCGCTGCTGCAGGCTTTGCGAGCTCAGCCATCCAGCCCGCGACCAACCTGTTCCTGGCGCGGCGTATGCCGAGCGCCCGCCAAGGCCTCGCCTTCGGCGTGAAGCAGGCGTCGGTGCCCTCGGCGGCGGCGCTCGGGGGCCTCGCCGTCCCCGTCCTGGCACTCACCATCGGCTGGCGGGCGGCGTTCGCGATAGCTGCCGCCCTCGCCGCCCTCGCCGCCGCCCTGCTTCCTCGGCCGCGCGTCAGCCTTGCCGAACGCCGAGCACGTCGCGTTCCCCAACCCACGCCCGGTGGCGCGCGCTTCCCGCTCATCGTCCTCGCCGTCGGATTCGGGCTCGGAGTCTTCGCCGCCACCGGTCTCACGGCATTCATCGTCACCTCTGCGGTGCACGCGAGGATCTCGAAGGGCGGCGCCGGCCTGCTTGCCGCGCTGGGAGCGGCGATCGCCGCCTCCGTGCGGGTGATCACGGGCGCCCGCGCCGACCGAAGGGGCCGGGCGCACCTTCGGGTCGTTGCCACCATGCTCGGAGTGGGCAGCGTGGGCTACGCAGTGCTCGCGATCGGCGTGGCGCGCGACATGCACGCGCTGCTCATCGGCGGGGCGGTAGTGGCCTTCGCTGCGGGATGGGGCTGGAATGGGCTGTTCGTCTTCGCGGTCGTGAGGAGCCACCCCGAGGCCCCGGCGCGTGCCACTTCCATCACCCAGGTGAGCGGCCGCCTGGCGGGCGTCGTCGGTCCGCTGGGCTTCGGCCTCCTCGCGACGCACGGTTCCTTCGCCGATGCCTGGTCGGCCGATGCCGCCGCGGCGTTCTTGGCAGCTGTCGTGCTCCTCTACGGTCGGAGGCTGCTTCTCCGGAGCCCGGCCGGCAGGACCCGGGCTGAGGCGGGAGTCGACTGGCCGATCGGGGCCGAAGAGCTCCTCAGGGCCGACTCCGTCCCGTGATGCACCGTTCCTACACACTCAGCGGAACTGAGTCCCGCCTCGCGGGTGGCCCCGAACTGTCTTGGGTCACCTGGTCGCCCCGAGGTTTCCGCTCGGCCGGTCGGGTCCTCTGCCGCCGCTGCGGCTGCCCTCTGGCCTTGCGGGGTCGGGGCTCCCTCGTCCGCTGCTCGGACAGACCGGCTGGCTGCCCATCCGGCACGGGCCACACGGCGGAGTCGGTAGCTCGCTCTTGCCCATGCTCTACTGGGGTCGAGGCACACCTTTCCCGTCGCCGTGCTCGCTGTCCGAGCCCGCGTCTTCCGATGACGAGGGCCGCCGCATGGTGGCCCGAGGCATCGAGAGAGATCTTCTTCAAGGTGTCGAGCCAGTGCTCGGCG
>DAHVLW010000163.1:0-1650 GCA_027320205.1 Acidimicrobiaceae bacterium | reverse complement strand
CGCGAGCGGGCGCGGCTCGTGCCCGGGCCCGGCCGACCACACGAAGCGGACGGTCTCGTCGCCAGCGGGACCGGGCTCGGGCAGGGACTCGAGCTCGATCGCCACCTCGGCACCGGGCATGCCGAGCTCGCGAACCTCGCGCGTGATCCCTCGGCCGAGCCCGGGGGCCGCGCGGGCGCGCCCCTCGGAGACGATCCGGCCGAGGGCTGCCCGTTCCTCGTGAAGACGGACGGCGTCGGCCTGCAGCTCCTCCCGCCGCTCGTCCTCGCGCTCGAGCGAGGACAGCCGGGCCCGCGCCGACTCGAGGAAGGCCAGTACCTCCTCGACGCCGTCGCCGTACTTGCGCTCGAGGGCATCGATCGTTCGCAGTCGCTCGCGAAGTGCCTCGAGGCGCTCGGGATCGGCCTCGAGCGACTCGCGGTAGGCGCGGACCTCCCCGGCCGCGTCGTCGACCTCGGCCGCCAGCGAGGCCAGCCGGTCGGCTGCAGGGCCGGCCGAGGGATCCAGCGCACGCGCCGCCCGCAGGGCCGCGGCCGCAGCGCGCAGGCCGTCGGCGGCGCCGCCCTCCTCCCCCACCGCCTCCGCCGCGCCGGCCGTGAGCTCGCGCAACCGCTCGGCGTTCGCGAGGCGTGACTCCTCGACCGCGAGTCCCTCGCGCTCCCCGGGGCGCAGCCCCGCCCCCTCGATCTCCCGCACCTGGTAGGCGAGAAGGTCCTTCTCTCGCTCGCGCTCGCGCGCGTCGCGCTCGAGAGCCTGGAAACGCGATCGGGCCGCGACGAGGGCGGCGTGGGCCGACCGGCAGCGTGCGACGGCCTCGAGATGGGCCGGTCCCGCAAAACGGTCGAGGAACGCGACCTGTGCCGCGGGATCGAGGAGCCGTTGCGCCTCGTGCTGCCCGTGGATCTCGACGAGGTCTCGGCCGAGCGCCGCGAGGCTCGACGCGGCCACCAGCCGCCCGTTCGCCCTCGCGCCGGTGCGGCCGTCGGCTCGCACCGTCCGTGCCAGGACGAGCGCCCCTTCCTCGTCCGCCCACTCGCCCGGCGCGCCCACGGATCCCTCGAGCGCCGTGGCGCCCGCAACGGGTCGAAAGCCGCTCGCGTCGGAAGCCCCCTCGGTCGCACCCGGTCCTCTCTCGGGCCTCGTGCTCTCGGCGACGCGGAAGCGGGCCTCGACGGAGAGCGCCGGCTCCCCGGTGCGCACGAGGTCGGCGGCCGACCGCGCGCCGAGCGCGAGCCCGAGCGCGACGGTGACCATCGTCTTGCCGGCGCCGGTCTCGCCGGTGAGGACGTTCAGCCCAGGGGCCAGCTCGAGCGACGCCTCGGGGATGACCCCGAGCCCGGCCACGTGCAGTTCCTCGAGCACGCCGCCATCCTACCGGCCGGGTCCGACGTCCCTGCGCGTCGGCCCGTGCGGCGCCTCGCCGGGCAGCGAGAACTTCTCGCGGAGCAGCGAGAAGAACGACGGCGCCCCCTCCCGCCGGACCAGCCGCGCCGGGCGCTCGGCCCGCCGGATGTCGACCCGCGCGCCCACGGGCAGCTCGACACCGGGCCTCCCGTCGGCGGAGAGGATCGCCGGCTCCTCCCCGAGGACCTCCAGCGTCACCACCTCGTCGGGCGAGAGCACGATCGACCGGTCGAAGACCATGTGCGG
>DAHVLW010000243.1:0-3909 GCA_027320205.1 Acidimicrobiaceae bacterium | reverse complement strand
CGATCACCGCCGCCCCGTCGGCGGCCGCCTGCGCCTGGGCGCGGCTGCTCGCGTCGAGCTCCGCCCGGGAGCTCGCCTGTGCGGCGATCGCCCGGTTGAGCGAGGACGCGACATCGCCGAGCTCGTCCGCCGTGCCGACCTCGGCACGAGCCTCGAGGTCGCCACCGGTCACCGCGGTGAGCGTCGAGTTGATGACCTCGATCGGGCGCGTGACGGAGCGCGTGATCACGAGCGCCGACGCCAATGCGAGCAGCACGGCGAGGGCGCCGAGGATGATGAGGATCTCCTCGCCCGTGTTCGCCGAGGAGATGGCGCCGCCGGTCGCCGACTTGACGTGCGCCGCGACGTCGCCGACGAGGTTCTCGAGCGGCGCCGTCACCGTGCCGAACGCCAGGGCGGCCACGCCGTTGTACGCCGCCGCGAGGCTGGAACGCGTGCCGATGCCAAAGTCGGTGTTGATCGAGCGTGAGAGGTCAACGTAGGTGGTGAACGCCTTGCCGGCCGCGGCGAGCTGGCCCCGCTCGGCCTGATCCAGGGCGAGACGGGAGACGGCGGCGCTCTGGGCCTCGTAGGTCGCGACGCCCTGGCGGAAGGACTGCAGGTCGCCTGTCGCCGTCGAGTGCGAGTTGTAGTCGAAGGCGACGGAGTTCTCCGCCACGGCGACGCTCGCCGCATAGAGCTGCAGCTGCTTGACCGCAGCCGTGGTGGCGACCTCGTCGCGCGCCGAGGTCCCGTTCGCGCGGGCCGAGGCCGCGGCGACGACGCCGAGGGCGAGCACGATGACGACCAGCGCGGTGACCAGGCCGTAGCTCGCCATGAGCTTCGTCCGCACCCGGACCCTCCCGAGCCCGTGTGCCGCCGAGCCGGCAGCGCCGAACTGCCCGGCGGCCCCTGCCCCTGCCACCGACGGGCCCGCCCCGGCTGCGTGGGGTGCTGGGCTCCCCTGCCAACTCTTCTGCTGCGCGCGCGCCATGGAGGCTCCTTGCCGACGACGGACCGCCCGGAGCTGCCCGGACGACGTGCCCGAGGTCCAACGGCAGCGTCGCCCCCGACTTGAGCGTTCCGGCCCGGGTGCCGGCTCCGGCCAGGGTGCCCACTCAGGCGTCGGCGAGCTCGAGCTCTGCCCTCAGTTGCGATGCGATCCGGTGCTCGACGACGAACGCGAGGAACGGAAGGAACCCCGCGCAGACCATCGCCACCATGCGCCAGAGACCGAAGCGGGCGCGCCGGGCGAGGTCGTAGGCGGTCGCGAGGTACACGATGTAGAGGAAGCCGTGGATCGGGCCGACGACCGCCACGACGCCAGGATGGCCGGCGCCGTACTGGAGCGGCACGCCGACGAAGGTGAGGATCAACAGACCGGCACCGACCAGGTAGGCGAGCACCTGGTAGCGGCGGAGCGCGCCGCTCACCGCGGGGCCCGACCGCTCATCGGTGCCGCCATCCTCGGTGCGCCCCGCTCGCCGCGAGCTCGGCGAGGTGCCGGTTGTACGCGGCGAGCTGCGGGTCGTCGCGCTCGGCGAGGCGCAGGCGCTCGTCGTCGGGAACCGGGTCGCCGGGAACCGGGTCGCCGTGGGCGGGGTCGCCGTGGGCGGGGTTGCCGTGGGCGGGGTCGCTTGAAGCGGGGCTGGCGGCGGCGCCCGTCGCCGACAGCGCGACCTCCTTCCCGCCGCCGGCGGGCCGGCCCAGGCGCCGCGCCCGGCCGAGCGCCCGGGCGCCGACGGTCTCGGGGTCGTCGTGAACGGCGTTCCACCACACGACGGTCCCGAAGACGGCGAAGCAGGGCCACTCCACCGAGTAAAGCCAGCCGAGGCGGTCGCCGGCGAGGGCGACCGTCACCTGCCACCACGCGGCGACGGCGCAACCGGGAACCCAGATCGCGACCGCCGCGGTGAGCAATAGGGAGCGCCCGCTCAACCACCTGCTCGACACGCCCGCAGCGTAGTGACTGCCCGCCACGTACAACTACTCGCGGGTGGCGGCGGAGAGCCGCGGGACCGAGGCACTGGCGATCTCCCGAACCGCTGCAACGTCGGCTTCCATCTGGGCGATCAGCTCCCCCGCAGAGGAGAACTTGAGCTGGCCCCGCACCCGGTCCCCGACCTCGACGCGCAGGCGCTGGTCGTACAGGTCGCCGTCGAAGTCGAGCAGGTACGCCTCCACCAGGCGGTCTCCGTGCGCGTAGTAGGTCGGGCGTCGGCCGATCGAGACGGCGGCGACGTGCACGCTCCCGTCCGCAAGCCGGGCCCACCCCGCGTAGACGCCGTCCCCGGGCAGGTCGACCGGGACCTCCGGCGTGACGTTCGCGGTGGGGAACCCGAGCTCTCGACCCCTCCCGTCGCCACGGACGACGACGCCCTCCACGATGCGACGCACCCGAGCACGCTACCGGCTCACCGAGCCTGCGGCGATCGGGCCCGGCTCGCCCGGCGGCCCCGCCAACGGGACCGCTCCTGCTGGATGGGGCTCGCCCGGCGGCCCGGGCCCGGCTGCCGGCGCGACTCGAGGCAGCGAGCGCCACACCCAGGCCACGCCGCCGCCGGCGACTGCGACGAGAGTGGTGCCGAGCGCGAAGGGGGCGACTGGATCGAGGCCGAACAGCGCGCCGCTCGCTGCGGCGGCGAGCGCCGTCGCCGCCGTGCGTGCGGTCTCGACGCTCCCCTGCGCCCCGCCCTGGACCGTCGGGGAGACCGATCGCACGAGGACGAGCAGTGCCGCGGGGCTGCCCACCACGGCGCCGACCGCCTCGAACGCCCCGAAGGCCACCATGAGCGGGACGTCGTGCAGGAAGGGGTAAAGGGTGCAGAAGGCGCCCGAGCAGGCGAGCGAGCCCAGCACGAGGACGCGCGGATCGGCCCGGGTCGCGAGCCGCCCCGCCGGGACCGACAGCACGGCGAACGGCAGCGCGAACAGCGTCCAGGAGAGCCCGATCTCGAAGGAGCTCGCGTGCCGGAGCGTCATGAGCAACGTCCAGCACGACTCGTAGACGCCTCCGAGCAGCCCGGTCGCTGCGAAGACGGCGAGGACCCCGACGAAGGCAGGATTGCGACGGAGGGGAGCGCGCGCCGGCCTGTGGCCGTCCTCCTGGGGCCGCTCGCCGGGTGGATGGTGGCCGACCCCGCCCGGAGCGCAGGCGGCGAGCACCTCGAGCTCATCGCTGTGCGTCGGCACCGGCCCTTCGGCCGGCGTCACCGGCGTCCCCGGCGTCGCGAGAGTCACCGAGGTCGCGGCGCCCGTTCCCGCCGCGTGCAGAAGCGTTCCACGGCCGGCGGGGATCACCGCGAGGATCGGAGCCGCCGCGAGCAGCGCCGCGATCGCGGCCGCCACGAACAGCACCGACATCGAGCGCTGACCTACGACGCTGCCGACGAGCGGGCCCACGGCGAGGGCGAGCATCTGGCTCCCGTACAGGGCACCGAACGCCGGACCTCGTTCGGCGACCGTCACCTCGGTCCCGATCGTCGCGGCCGCCGCCACCGTCACGGCACCGGCGCCGATCCCCTGCAGGGCGCGTGAGACGATCGCCGGACCCGCCCCGCTCACCAGCGCGAAGCCGAGGCTGCCGAGCGAGAAGAGGACCAGCCCGCCGAGCACGACCGGTCGGCGACCGATCCGATCGGAGAGGCGGCCGACGGGGTACTGCGTCGCCACGCTCGCGGCGAAGTACGCGGCCATGACGACGCCGACGAGCGCCGGAGACGAACCCTCGTGCCGCAGGTAGCGCGGCAGGAGGGGCAGGATGGCGCTTCCTCCGACCCAGAGCAGCAGCGTCGCACCCGAGAGCGCACCGACCATGCGCCGCGCGGGACGCGACGCGGGAAGGCCGAGGAGGTGGAGGCGGCTCACCCGCCAACGCTACCGCCGGCCGCTCCGCCCCCCGGCAGTCCGGGCCCAGGAGAGCGACCGCGC
>DAHVLW010000201.1:0-2032 GCA_027320205.1 Acidimicrobiaceae bacterium | reverse complement strand
AGCAGGGCGGTGATCGCCGCGAGCGCCTTGCGGTCGTCGAGGCGCTCGGAGGCGCCGAGCAGCCGCGCGCCGGTGACGTCGAGGTCGCGCACGCCGCCGAGGACCGACTCGTACCATGCGAGCTCGCCTCGCACGGCGCTCGACCACGCAGGGTCGAGCAGGCGCCCGAAGGTACGCAGGTTGGAGCGGATCTTGCGCAGCGCGACGCGGGTGTCGTGGATCGCGTCGGGAGTGAGGGCGGCGGCAACCGGGCCGTCGCCCTCGTGGAAGTCCTCGACCGCCCGCGCAAGACCGGCGCCCAGGAGCTCGCCGATCTCCACCGGCGGCGATGCTACCCGCCCGGGCCCGCTCCCGCCCGGCCGCCGCACCGCTCGCCTGACGGCGCCGTGTCGGCCTACGACCGGCTCCGGGCACCGGGTCCCCGCCTGGGATGATGGAGCCGTGGCCCACCCGATGTTCCGCTACGACGACAGGCTCGCCGAGTCGATCTTCGACTACTGCCGCTGGCGGCTCAGCCTCGACCCGGTCCCGCTCGACTACGGCGGGGGCGACGAGAACCTCGAGGGCTACCTCGAGGGATTGATCCGCGCCGAGGGCAGCGAGGCCGAGGAGGTGCTGCGCGTGTTCTCCAAGCACCTCGCCACCCGGATCGTCTCCTGCGACAGCCCGCGCTTTCTCTCCTTCATCCCGGCCGCCCCGACGAAGGCCGCGTTGCTGTTCGACATGGTCGTCTCCTGCTCCTCGCTGCAGGCGACGACCTGGCTCGAGGCGGCCGGCGCCGTCGCCGCAGAAAACCAGGTGCTGCGGTTTCTCGCGGGCCTCGCCGGGCTGCCCCCCGGTGCCGCCGGCTGCTTCGTCGCCGGCGGGACGGCGGGCAACCTCTCGGCGCTGCTCGTCGCGCGCGACACGGCGGAGCGCCGCGGCGTCGGGCCTCGCCTCGGAGGTGGGCGACCGCTCGTCGCGGTGAGCGAGGAGGCGCACTCCTCGGTGGCCAAGGCCGCGCACGTGATCGGCGCCGAGCTGCTCGTCGTGCCTGCCCGAGATCACCGGCTTGTCGGCGCGGCGCTCGAGTCGGCGCTCGAGACGGACCCCCGGAGCGGCGACGTCGTCGCTGTCGTCGCGACCGGCGGCACGACGAACGCGGGGCTCGTCGACGATCTCACCGGCGTCGGCGCGGTGGCGCGGGCGCGCCGGCTGTGGTTCCACGTCGACGCCGCCTACGGAGGGGCGGCGATGCTCTCGCCACGCGCCCGCCCGCGCTTCGCCGGCATCGAGCGAGCGGACTCGTTCATCGTCGATCCGCACAAATGGCTGTTCGCCCCCTTCGACTGTGCGGCGCTCCTCTACCGCGAGCCCCGCCTCGCGCGCGCCGTCCACACCCAGGACGCCGCCTACCTCGACCCCGTGCACGACGACGAGCAGTGGAACCCGAGCGACTTCGCCGTCCACCTCACGCGCCGCGCGCGCGGCCTGCCGCTGTGGTTCTCCCTCGCGGTGAACGGGACCGACGCCTACCGCGAGGCCGTCGACGCGGTGCTCGACATCGCGCTCCACGCGGCTCGCATGGTCGAGGGCGCCGGGCACCTCGAGCTGGTGCGGGAGCCGGAGCTGTCGGTCGTGCTCTTCCGCCGCCGCGGCTGGAAGCGGGAGGACTATGCGGCCTGGTCGTCCCGCCTGCTCGCCGAGCAGACGGCGTTCGTCCTGCCGACGACCTGGGAAGGCGAGCCGGCGGCGCGCCTCGCCTTCCTCCATCCCGACACGACGCCGGAGATGGTCGCCGAGATCATCGACTCGATGCGCTGACCAGGCGGGCGATCCATCGCTCGAGGCCGGCGCGGCTCTGCGCGCCGTAGGCCGCGCCGACGATCCGCCCCGCTCCGTCGAGGAAGTAGGTCACCGGCAGGTAGGCGATCTTGTAGGAAGAGGAGGCGACGGACCCACCCGGGTCCACGCCGACGGGGTAGCGCGCCCCTGCCTTCGCGAGCAGCCGCTCGGCGAGGTGTGGGTTCGGGTCATTGGTGTCGACGCCGAC
>DAHVLW010000191.1:0-8441 GCA_027320205.1 Acidimicrobiaceae bacterium | reverse complement strand
CCCCCGGCTCATGAGGTAGAAGAGCTGGTCCTCGCCGACCTTCGAGACGGTCGCCTCGTGGCCGATTGACGCGTCGCGCTCGGAGACCTCCATGTACGGCCTCGTGTCCGACGCCGAGTCCTCGTCGAGGATGAGCGCGTCACAGCGCACGAAGGACTTCGCCCGCTCGGCCCCCCCGTCGACGTGGACCTTCCCGCGATAGGTCGTGCGACCGCCGTCCTTCGATATCGACTTCGACACGATGGTCGAGCTCGTCTCCGGCGCGCAGTGGAACATCTTCGCACCGGTGTCCTGCACCTGGCCCTTCCCGGCGTAGGCGACCGAGAGCACCTCTCCGGAGGCCTTCGGTCCCATCAGGTAGACGGACGGGTACTTCATCGTGAGCCTCGCTCCGATGTTGCCGTCGATCCACTCGACGTGCGCCTCCGCCTCGGCCCGTGCCCGCTTGGTCACAAGGTTGTAGACGTTGGTGGACCAGTTCTGGATCGTCGTGTAGGTGATCCTGCTGCCGGGCAGCGCCACGAGCTCGACCACGGCGGAGTGCAGCGAGTCGCTCGAGTAGACCGGAGCCGAGCACCCCTCGACGTAGTGCACCTGAGCACCCTCGTCGGCGATGATCAACGTCCGCTCGAACTGCCCCATGTTCTCGGCGTTGATCCGGAAGTACGCCTGCAGCGGCATCTCGACCTTGACGCCGGGCGGCACGTAGATGAACGACCCTCCGGACCAGACGGCGGAGTTGAGCGCGGAGAACTTGTTGTCGTTCGGCGGGATGATGCGCCCGAACCAGCGGCGGACGATCTCGGGGTGGTCCCGCACCGCGCCGTCCATGTCTGAGAACAGCACGCCCTGCCGCTCGAGGTCCTCGCGGTTGCGGTGGTAGACGACTTCGCTCTCGTATTGGGCCGTGACCCCTGCCAGGTACTTCTTCTCGGCCTCGGGGATCCCGAGCCGGTCCCAGGTGCGTTTCACCGTGTCGGGGAGCTCCTCCCAGACGTCCACCTGCTTCTCGGTCGGCCTGATGTAGTAGTAGATGTCGTCGAAGTCGAGGCCCGGCATCTTGTCGGCGAACCACGGCATCATCGGCTTGGCGAGGAAGCGATGCAACGCCCGCAGACGGAACTCGAGCATCCACGACGGCTCGGACTTGATCGCCGACATCTCCCGCACGATCTCCTCCGAAAGTCCCTTGCGCGGCTTGAAGACGTAGTCTTCGACGTCGCTCCAGCCGAGCTGGTACTTCCCGAGATCGAGCCGCGTCGTCACCATCTGGTCGCCTGCTCCCTTCTGCTCGGCCACGGTCCGGCACCCCCGGGGCACCCCTGGGTGCCCGCCCGGATTTCTCCTATCCGCATAGTAACAACTCGTGCGGCCAGCATCTACGCGTCGCGAGCCACCCGGAGCGCCATCCTGCGAGGCAGGACCCGTGAGGCCGGGGGAGCCGTCGTCCGGGCCCTCCTCAGGCCGAGGTGCCGGTGCCGGTCGTCAGGCTGATGTCGTAGGGACGCACGTTGCCCGGCAGGAGGACGAGGGGAGTGCCGTTCACCGTGATCGAGAGGTAGCGGGGTGCGCCGATCCGCACGACGAGCGGCCCGGACCAGCTGTAGCTCGCCTGCTCACCCGGGGTGAGCAGCCACATCTTCAGCCACGACGTCGTCGCCGCCTGGGACTGGGCGCCGAGCCAGCACTCCCCGCCCGAGGCCCGGAAAGTGATCGTGTACCGGCCCGGGGGGGCCTGGTAGGTGACGAGGGAGATCGAGCTCGAGGTCGGCTCGATCGTCGTCTGGGTCGCCGGAGTCCGCGCATGACCCGACGATCGGGGTGCGGACGTGCTCGAGGGCGCCGTCGGAGCAGTCGTCGTCGGGGCCGTCCCCGGGGCGCTCGGCGCGCGGTGCGAGGTGAGCTCCCATCCCCCGACTGCCAGAGCGGCCATGGCGACCGCGGCCGCCGCTCCCGTCGCGGCGCGCCTGACCGTCCGCGCGCTGCCGAACGTCGAGGGTCGGATCCCCTCGACGACGCCCGCCACGACAGGAACGACCTCTGTGAGCGGGTCGGACGCCCCGGGCTCGACAATGGTCGGCGTCCAGAATGGGCGCTCCGCCCCCTCGTCGTCTTCTTCGCGGGGCCGTCCGGCGGACCGCGTCGCGTGAAGGTCGGGCGCGCCGACGCCTGCGTCGGCGGCGTCGAACAGGGGCAGGCGCGACGCCGGCTTGCCCGGCAGCTCAGGCAGGTCGAGCCGCACCTTCGGGGGCGGGATGCTGCGCAGAGAGCTGGACGCCGGCGGCGGAAAACGCGTGGTGAGAGCCGGGCGGACGTGTGGTCGGGCACGCTCGGGGCCCTCGGGCGCCCTCACCCCGGCGCTCTTGTCGGAGCGCCGGGAGACGTCCCCGAGCAGGTCGAGGGTCCGTTCGTAGGCAGCCATCGAGCGCCGCTCCGCCCGGGCCGCGCCGAGGCGCGCCCAGAGCGCCGCGACGACCACGACGACGGTCACGCCGGCCACAGCGAGCGCGATCACCGGAGACCGTCCGCGAGCCGCGTGCCGGTGCCATGCCGCATGCCACCATTCAAGCGCGAATCTCCCGCCCCTGGCAGGCTGGCGAGCCTGCCGTCACGCGATCGCAAAAGGCCAGGCAGGCGCTCAAGTGCGCAGGCCGTAGCGGGGCCGGACGACGGGGTCGATCTCCGAGCGGCGCGGGTTCGATCGGTCCCGGGCCGAGAGGACCGGATCGCCGACCCCCCAGTCGGCCGCGATCTCCGGGTCGTCCCATGCGACCCCGAGCTCGTCTGCGGGGTTGTAGTACGCGTCGACGAGATAGGTGAGCGTGAGGTCACTCAAAGCGGCGAAGCCGTGCGCGACCCCCGGCGGCACGAAGACGCCCCGCTCCTCGCCGTCGCCGAGCGCGAGCAGCTGCGTCGCGCCCTCCGTCGGCGAGCCCGTCCTCAGGTCGTGGAGGACGACGCGGGCGAGCCCGCGCGTCACGTACCAGTAGTCCGCCTGGTGGAGGTGATAGTGGAGGCCGACGACGGCGCCTCGCTGGCGGTCGGAGCGGTTGGCCTGGACCATCTCGCGCCCGAGCGGGAGCCACGATCGCCGGTAGCTCTCGACGAACCGGCCGCGCTCGTCGCCGTGCGCATCGGGCAGGACGACGACGACGTCCTCGATGACCTCGGAGACTTCGAGCTTCGCCAACCCCGCTCCTCCTGCTCGCCCGCCGGACCTGGTCCGCCGCCCGGCCGACCCACCGGTCGCGGGCCCCCGGCCCGCCGGTTCCTGGACCCTCTGACCCGGCGAGACCCTAGTGCCGCGGACGCCGCGAGGATCCGCTCAGGGAAGTGAGAACGAGCCGTCGGGCGCCTCGACGAGGACGCCGTCGGCGACGAGCCCCCGAGCCACGCCGAGCGCGCGCCCGGGGTCCTCGGGCCAACCGGCGGCACGGGCCACCGCCTCTCCGATCACCGGCCCCGCGCAGGCGGCGCGCACGAGGCGCCCCCTGCCCTCGCGGTCCGAGCCGGCAAAGCGACGCTGGGGCCGCGTCACGGCCGAGGAGCCGATCGCGGGGTCGGGGGCGCCCGCACCAGCTCGCCGCCACGCGCAGGCGCGCGCCGACCTGAGGGGGCAGTCGGCGCAGACCGGCCGACGCGCCCGGCAGACGAGGCTGCCGAAGTCCATCAGGGCAACCGCCCAGTCGCGCGCCGCGCCGTGTGGCACGAGCCCGTCGGCGACGTGCTGCGCCTCCTTGGGCCGGAGCGGTCGACCGGCGACGGCTCGCGCCAGCACGCGCCCGGCGTTGGTGTCGACGACGCCGACTCGAGCCCCGAACGCGGTGGCGAGCACGGCGCGCGCCGTGTACGGCCCGATGCCGGGTAGCGCGAGCAGGGCGTCGATCTCCGACGGGACCGCCCCGCCGTGCCGCTCGAGCAGGACACGGGCCGTCCTGTGCAGCATCACGGCGCGCCGGTTGTACCCGAGGCCGCTCCACGCCCGCACGACGTCGCCGACCTGCGAGGCGGCGAGGCTGCCCGGGGTCGGGAAGCGGGCAATCAGCTCTGCGTAGCGCGGGCCGACGCGTTCGACCTGCGTCTGGGCGAGCATCGTCTCGGCGACGAGCACCTCCCAGGGATCGTCCGTGCGGCGCCATGGCAGGCGGTCGCGCTCGCGTCGCGCACCTGCCCACCAGCGGAGGACGCCGCCGACGATCGCCGAGGCGGCGGCAGCGGTCGGCTCGCCGCCGACCGCTCGGCTCACTCGCCGCGTGCCGGCCGCGTCGAGAAGGCGAGCACCCAGTCGTCGGCGCTCTCGCCGTCGATGGTGAGCCGCCAGGTGTAGCGCGACTCGTGCCCGAGCGGCAGCGGGCCGAAGTTGAGCGCGAGGGCGACGTCGACCGGGCTCCCCGGCGGCATCGCGACGGGGCGCGCGACCTCGAAGTCGCCGCGCACCTCGATCGCCTGGGGGCCGTCGGGCGTCTCGGCGACGACCGGCTGACCGTCCTCGTCGGTGAGGTAGAGCTCCCAGTGGTGCGGCCGGTCGACCTCTGTCCAGTCGACGTCGATCTTCATCGCGATCGCCGAAGGCATCGGGTCCGGCCCGATGAGGCTCCAACCGCCCCCGAGGACATAGAGCTTGCCGTCGGCGACCTGCGCCGCGTCGCAGAGCAGCATGGTCACGCGCACCGGCCCAAGCTAGCGGCTTCGGGGCAGGCGACATCGGTACTCTCGCGGCGTGGTCGAGCTCGGGCTGCGCAACGACGTCTACCGGCGGCCGCTCGCCACCGCGCTCGGGCGTCTCGGCGTGGCCGCCGGCTGGCGCTGCGCCGACGTCGGCGCAGGCGCGGGCGACGTCTCGGTCGCATTCGCCGAGCTCGTCGGGCCGACGGGCCGCGTCTACGCCGTCGACAGCGACCCCCGCGCCCGCGACGCCGTGGCCGAGCAGGCGGCGTCCGCCGGCGGCGCGCAGGTCGTCGCCATCACGCAGGCAGGCGAGGACCTCGTTCTCCCCGAGGAGGTCGACCTCGCCTTCTGCCGCTTTCTCCTGCTGCACGTTCTCAACCCCTCCGCCGTCCTCCGGCGGATGGCGGCCGCCACCCGGGCCGGCGGCTACGTCGTCGCGCAGGAGCCGATCACGAGCGCCGGGCGGATCGCGGGCCAGGCCCTGTCGATGCCCGACGCCCGCCATCCCGACGTCGGCGCACTGCTTCCCGCTGTCGTGCGCGAGGCGGGTCTCGAGCTCCTCGACGCCTGGGCCGAGGCGCCCGCGGGGGCGGGGCCCGGGCCGGTCGCGGACTACCTCGCCACGCTCACCGGGGTCCACCCCGAGGACGACCCCGTCGTGCTCCCGCCGCTGGTCACCGTGATTGCCCGACGAGCCGGCTGACGCCTCCACGCGGACGTCGCTCGAGACGGGCCGAGGCGGCGCCGAGGAGGCAGAGCAGGCTTCCCGAGGCGGCGAGCGCGTCGAGCGCGACGACCGTCGGGCTGCCGTGGGCGGCGACGACGGCCACGACGAGCACGGCGCATCCCACCCACGGGAGGAGGACGGCCCCGCTCCGGTGCGCGAGGTGGTGGCTGACGAGGTAGGCGAGGACGCCGAGGAGGGCGTACGAACAGGCGAGCACCCTGAGCGGGGCGGCGGCCGGCAGATAGCGGCTGCCGAAGACGACCTCGACGACGGCTGGCGCCGCTGCGGCGATCACCGCCGCCGCGGCCGCCGCGACGATGGCCACCTCCGCGAGCCCGACGAGGAACTGGCGGCGCTCCCGTGCCGCGACCCCGCGTGCGACGTCGGGGAACACCGATGTCGCCACGGCCGCGGCGAGGAAGTAGGCGATGCTCCCGGCGGCCGACGCCGCGGCGTAGTACCCGGAGCCGACGGCGCTCAGCCAGTGCCGGGCGGCGACGGTATCGATGCTCATCAAGGAGAGGAGCCCCGTGAAGCCCGCCATCGAGAGACCGACCTCCCGCAGCCGCAAGCGCTCGCCGCGCGGGCGCACGACGGCCGCTCGCCCCGCGGCGCCGTTCGGGCTCGGCCAACTGGGTCCACCGACGTCGCTCTGCCGAGTCGCGGTGACGCGCGGGCGCGGGCGAGACAGCAGCGCGACGAGGGCGAGCGCCGTGACCCCCTCCCCCGCCGCCGCTCCGGCGAGCGGCCCGACGGCATCGGGCCGGAGAGCGGCCCAGCCCCAGCCGAGCCCGAGTCGCAGCGCAGCACCAGCGAGAACGATGGCGCCGACGGCGGCATAGCGGCGCTCGCCGACGAGATAGCCGCGGGGCACCCCTTCGAGCACGATCGCGCCGAGATAGGCACCGAGCAGCACGACGACCGCGTCGCCGGTCAGATGGAGCAACCGGTCGAGCGCGGGAAGCAGGAGAGCCGCGGCGCCGACTATGCCGGCGGAGCCGACGGCGCCGAGCAGCACCGGGCGTGCGCGGGCGACCGCCCCTGGGGGCGCCACGGCCACCTGCCGCGTCACCGCCGACTGGACCGCCGAGAGCGGCACCGCGAGCAGCGATGCCAGCGCGAGGACCGAGCCGACGGCGCCGTAGGTGGGGCGACCGAGCAGGCGCGAGAACACGACGTTCCCGGCCAGGCTCATGGCGCTCACTCCGAGAAGCCCGAGGGTGAGCACGTGCCGCCCGCGCCCAGCGGGCGCAGACGGCACGAGGGGCGGCGCTGCCGGCGCATCCTCGGCGAGCACCCCCTCAGGGCGGCTCGCCGGGGCGGGCCTGCGCCGCCCGCCGGGCGTCGGCTCAGGCGTCGGGAGGAGTGCCGCCAGAGTCCCCGCGCAGCACGATCGGGTAGACGAGTCCGAACCCGGCGAGCGACACGCCGTCGACGACGCAGGACTGCGCGAGGGCGGCAAGCGGGATCGCCCTGGAGAACGTGTGGTCGGTGTGGAGCCAGAGCACGAAGAGCACGACGTCGACCGCGATGTCGACGGCCGCGAGCACCAGGCCGAGCGCGAGGCAGGCCGCCGGCAGCGACGGGCGGCGGCGGCGATCGGGGGGTGCGGCGCTCGCCGAGACAGCGCGATGGCGGTCGGCGACGACGAGCCCGGCAAGCAGCGCCTGAGCCCCGAGGATGAGGGCGATGCCGGAGATGAAGCTCGGCTGCCACCTGAGCGAACCCACCCCGAGCCCCGCGGGGACGGCGAGGCCGATCGTCTCGAATGCGGCGCCGAGCGCCAGAAGGACGAGCCCGGGCGTCACGAGGAGCAAGTGGGGCGCAAGGAGCAGGATCTTCCGGACGTGCCGCCAGCCGTCGGAGAAGGCGTTCAGCTTCGACACCCCGCTCCGCTGGCGATAGCCGGTGCTCGTCTCGACGACCCTGAGCCGCGCTCTCCCGGCTCGCACGAGCATCTCGGATGCGAACTCCATCCCGCTCGAGGTCAACCCGAGCGAGAGGACGGCGTCGCGCCGGAAGGCCCGGTAGCCGGACTGGCTGTCGGTGACGTCGAGCCCCCTCGCCGCCTTGCGGACGAGCATCGTGAGCGCCGGCGTACCGACGCGCCGGTGGAGGAAGGGCATCGTCGCGCTCGGCGCCTCGGAGAGCCGCTCCCCGACCACGATGTCGGCGCCTCCGTCGGCGACCGGCTGCACCAGCTGGGCGATCCGCGACAGGTCGTAGCTCAGGTCGGCGTCGGCCATCACGACGATGGCGCCGCGTGCCGCCTCGATCCCGGTCCGCAGGGCGTTGCCGTACCCGGGGCGCCGCTCCGCGACGACACGGGCGCCGTGCGCCCGGGCGACCTCGGCGGAGCCGTCGGTCGAGTTGTTGTCGACTACGACGATCTCGCTGCGAAAGCCGGCCGCCGAGAGCGCGGCTCGGGCCTCTTCGACGCAGCGCCCGACCGAGTCCTCCTCGTCGAGACAGGGCAGGACGACGGTGACGTCGACGCTCCGCTGGTCTCCGCCTCCGGAGGCGCGCGACCCGCCGGTCGCAAGTGCCTCAACGGTCACGCGGGACGAGACTAGTCGCCCACGGCGTGAGCGGCCCTGCACTACGGTGACCGGATTCGCCTTGTCGACACGCCGCCCCGTTACCCGCCCTTCACGGGCGGGGTCGAGAACGTCGCCCGCGAGGTCTGCGAACGTCTCGTCCGTTCCGGCGACGAAGTGCTGGTGATCTGCGCCGACGAGCCCCGCGGCGGACCGGAGGAGGTCGGCGAGGTCTCGGTGCGGCGCCTTCCGTGGCACCTCAAGCTCGCCAACACGAACATCACGCTCGGCCTGCCGCTCGCCCTGCTGCGCGAGCCGTTCGACGTCGTCCACACGCACCTGCCGACTCCCTGGTCCGCCGACTGGTCGGTGCTCCTGGCGCGCCTTCTCGGCCGTGGCTCGGTCCTCTCGTACTACAACGCGACCGTCGGCGAGGGGCTCGCCGGGTGGATCGCGCGGGTGTACAACGCGACTCTGCTTCGCCTGACGGTGCGGCTCGCCGACCGGGT
>DAHVLW010000169.1:0-1701 GCA_027320205.1 Acidimicrobiaceae bacterium | reverse complement strand
CGCGAGCCTCGCCGACAGCAGGGCCACCCGCTCGTCGTCCCCTTGGCCGACCACCACGCACCGGTCCTCGCCGAGCATCTCCTTCACGGTGAGGACCTCGCCGGCGCGGTCCTCGTCGAGGACGTCGACGACGTTCAGGGCCTCGTTCAGGATGACCTCGGCACCCGGCCGCAAGCGGTCTGGGTCGACCTCGGGGTCGACGTTCACGCGCATCTTGCGCCCGGCCGTCGAGACGTCGAGCGAGCCGTCCTCGTTGCGGGCGAGGAAGGTCCCGAAGGTGGCCGGCGGCCTCGTGAGCCTCTCGACCTCCTCCTTCAGCGCCACGATGCGGTCGCGCTCGGCCCGCAGGGTCTCGGCGAGCTTCTCGTTCTGCGCGAGGGCCCGGGCGAGGTCCGAGCGCGCCTTCAGCAGCTGCTCCTCGGCCGTGCGCGACGAGCGCGGCGAGGTGGCCATGCGGCGACGGAGCAGGGCGGTCTCGTCCTCGAGGAACTTCACCTGCGTCTGGAGCTCGTGGAGCTCCTTCTCGTACCGCTCCCGCAGGATCTCCGGGTCGGACTCGTTTCCGTCACGGCGCTGCATGTGCGACGGCACCTCCTTCGTCGAGCACCGATTGCCACTATAGCCCGGGCTCCCGGACGGGGCGGGCGGGCCGACGCTCAGCCTGGGGCCCGCCGGCCGATCGTCAGGAAGGCGGTGTGCGCCACCATCCGGTGGTCCGGGCGCACGCTGCGCTCGGTGACGTGCCAGGTTCGACGCAGCACCTCGAAGGTCTCCAGCGAGAGGTATCCGGCGGCCTCCATCGCGAGGACGGCCTGCTGGGTCTGGTTCGTCGTCGGCAGGTAGACGCAGAGGATCCCGCCCGGTCGCAGAACGGCCGTGACGGCCGGCAGCACCGCCCAGGGCTCCGGCAGATCGAGGACGCACCGGTCGAACGCGCCCCTCGCGGCCTCCCTCCCCTCGCCCTCGGCCACGTCGCGGACGTCCCCGAGCCGCAGCTCGAGCCAGGGCGGGAGCGTCCCGAAGAACGTCTCGAGGTTGGCGCGGGCCGTTCGGTGGAAGTCCTCGCGGATCTCGTAGGAGACGACGCGGCCCTCCGGGCCGACGGCGCGGACCAGCGCCATCGTCAGCGAGGCCGAGCCGGTCCCGGCCTCGAGCACCCGGGTTCCGGGCGCGATGTCGGCCTGCACCAGGATCTCCCCGGTGTCCTTCGGGTAGACGACCTGGGCTCCGCGGGGCATCTTCAGGATGAAGTCGGCGTAGCGGGGACGGAAGGCCCGCAGGCGGACGCCGCCGCTCGAGCGCGCCTCGCTCGCCTCGTCGGCGCCGATCAGGCCGTCGTGCGGCACGGTGCCGCCGTGGAAGTGGAACGTGCCCCCGGCCTGCAGTCGCACCAGGTAGCGCCGGTCGCGGTCGTCGACCAGCAGGATCCGCTCGCCCTCGCGGAAGGCGCCGGCGCCCACCCGTCAGCCCCCGGCGTGGATGTCGGCCGGCATCGCCCCGGACGAGACCTCCCGGGCCACCTGCTCGTCGGTCGGGGGAGCCAGTCTCTCGCCGAGGATCTGCGCCCGCGCGCGGCAGAACGCGCAGAAGCGGCCGGTCGTCGGCTGCCCGCACCGCTCGCAGGGTGCGAGCTCGGCCGCGTCCTCTTCGCGGAACAGCGCCGCCGCCCGCTCGAGGTAGCCGAGGAAGAACTGCGCCTTG
>DAHVLW010000160.1:0-11693 GCA_027320205.1 Acidimicrobiaceae bacterium | reverse complement strand
GCGAGGCGCCGGTACGCCTCGAGGCGGAGGTCCTCCCTCCCCACGTAGCCCGCCGGCAGGTGGGCATCGACGGGAAGGTCGAGCGTGATCTCGGCCGGCTCGGGCACGGCCTCTCCCTTGAGCTCGGCGACGGCCTCGGCGACCATGCGCACGTACAGGTCGTAGCCGACCGCGGCGATGTGGCCCGACTGGTCCTTCCCGAGCAGGTTGCCGGCGCCACGGATCTCGAGGTCCCGCATCGCGATCTTGAAGCCCGACCCGAGCTCGGTGTGCTCCCCGATCGTCCGCAGCCGCTCGTAGGCCTGCTCGGAGAGCGCGCGATCGGCCGGGTGGAAGAGGTAGGCGTAGGCACGCTGGCCCGCCCGCCCGACCCGACCGCGCAGCTGGTGCAGCTGGCCGAGACCGAGCATGTCGGCGCGGTCGACGACGAGCGTGTTGACCGTCGGCATGTCGATCCCGTACTCGATGATCGTCGTGCAGACGAGCACGTCGTAGCCGCCCTCGGCGAAGTCGAGGACGACTTTCTCGAGCGAGCCCTCGTCCATCTGGCCGTGCGCCACCGCCACGCGCGCCTCCGGCGCGAGCGTGCGCAGGTGCGCTGCGACCTGGTCGATGTCCTGCACCCGGTTGTGGACGAAGAAGACCTGACCCTCGCGCAGCAGCTCCCGCCGGATCGCCTCGACGACGGCGTGCTCGTCGTACTCGCCGACGTAGGTGAGGATCGGTTGGCGGGCCGCCGGCGGCGTGTCGATGACCGAGAAGTCGCGGATCCCCGTGAGTCCCATCTCGAGCGTCCGGGGAATCGGGCTCGCCGTGAGAGTCAGCACGTCGACGCCGATCGCCAGCCTCTTCGTCGCCTCCTTGTGCTCGACGCCGAAGCGCTGCTCCTCGTCGACGACGAGCAGGCCGAGGTCCTTGAACCCGACGTCGTCGGCCAGCAACCGGTGCGTGCCGACGACGACGTCGACGGCGCCGGAGCGCAGCCCGGCGACGACCCCGCGGGCCTCCGCGGGTGTGAGGAAGCGCGAGAGGAGCTCGACCCGGACCGGGTAGGGCGCGAACCGCTCGGAGAAGCGCTGGTAGTGCTGCTGGGCGAGCAACGTGGTCGGGACGAGCACGGCAGCCTGCCTGCCGTCCTGGACCGCCTTGAACACGGCGCGCAGCGCCACCTCGGTCTTTCCGAAGCCCACGTCGCCGCAGACGATCCGGTCCATGGGGGAGCCACGCTCCATGTCGGACTTGACCTCGCCGATGGCGCGCAGCTGGTCGGGCGTCTCGGGGAAGGGGAACCCCTCCTCCAGCTCGGACTGCCACGGGGTGTCGGGCGCGAAGGCATGCCCCGGAGAGGCGAGGCGGCGCTGGTAGAGGACGACCAGCTCCTGCGCGACCTCCTCCACCGCCCGCCTGACCTTCGCCCGCTGACGTTGCCACTCGCCGCCGTTCAGCCGGTTGAGGCTCGGTCGGTCGCCGCCGGAGTACGGCGTGATCGCGTCGATCTGGTCCGACGGCACGTAGAGCCGGTCCCCGCCCCGATACTCGAGGAGCAGGTAGTCGCGCTCGGCGCCGCCGATGGCGCGCCGCACCATGCCGCCGAAGCGGGCCACCCCGTGGACGTGGTGGACGACGTAGCTCCCCGCAGCGAGGTCGTCGAAGAAGCCGTCCGCCGGACGGGCGCGCGCCCGGGGGACCCGGTGCGGTCGCCGCCGGCCGGTCACGTCGCCCTCGGTGAGCACGGCGACGCCAGCGCGATCGAGGACGAAGCCGCGGTCGAGCGACTGGACGACGACGTGCACCCCCGGCGCCGGAAGCGCGCGGCGGCAGCGCTCCTCGGGCGCGTCGAGCAGGCGTTCGAGCGTGACGCCCTCGGACTCGAGCACCTCGGCAAGCCGCTCCGCGCTGCCGCGCCCCTCGCAGCACACGGCGACAGCACATCCCGAGCGCGCCAGGCCGCCGACGCGGCGTGCCAACGCACCGGCGTCGCCGAGCGCGGGCGGCCAGCCGGACGCCTGGAGCGAGGGCACGTCCGGGCCTTCGGCCGTCGCCGGCAGCGAGACGGCGCGGGCGGGCGAACGCGACAGCAGCCGGTCGAAGGGGAGGTGGAGGCGCGGGAAGGGATCCTCGGCGCGCTCCTCGGCGACGCCCCACGTCGCCGCGAGCGCCTCTGCGAGCGACGCCTCCTCCTCGAGCAGCTCGACGGCCCGGTCGCGCATCCGCCGGGGCTCGACGAGCACCACCTGGTCGGCCTCGCCGAGCAGGTCGGTCAGGATGCGCTCGGTCCCGGCGAGCCAGGGGACGAACGACTCGATCCCGTCGAACACCCCTCCTTCGGCGATGCGCGCGAACTGCTCGGCGGCGAAGGTCGACGCCTCGGCAAGCTCGCTTGCTCGCGCTCGCACCTCTGCCGTGATCGCGAGCTCCCTGCAGCCGAAGATCTCGACCGACTCGAGGTCGCGGACGGATCGCTGGTCGGCGACGTCGAACTCCGTCAGGCGCTCGACCTCGTCCCCGAAGCAGTCGACGCGCACGCCGGCGTCGGCCGTCGAGGGGAAGACGTCGAGGATGCCGCCGCGCAACGAGACCTCGCCGCGATGCTTGACCTGGTACTCCCGGCGGTAGCCGGCATCGACGAGCCGCCGCAGGAGGACCTCGACGTCGACCTCGTCGCCGGCGCGGACGACGACCGGCTCGGCGTCCTCGACGCCGGCGCCGAGGCGCTGCAGGAGCGAGCGCACCGAGGCGACGACGACGACTGGGCGCACGAGCCGCCCCGACTCGCCGGCGCCGAGGCGCCAGATCGCCTGGAGCCGGCGACCCATCGTCTCGACCCCGGGCGAGACGCGCTCGAAAGGGAGGGTCTCCCACGCCGGGAGCAGCTCGACGTCCGCCTGCTCCCCGCAGAAGGCGGCGAGGTCGTGGGCGAGGCGCTCCGCCTCGGCGGCTGTCGGGCTCGCCACGAGCACGACCCGGGCCGCGCCGAGGGTGGCGAGGCCGGCGACGACGAAGGCGCGCGCCGGTTCGGGGACGGCGACGACGGCGCCAGGACGGGCGAGCAGCTCGGCGACGGCCTCGTCGGCGGCAAGGCGCGCCGTCAGGGCGTCGAGGCTCATCGCCCGGCGCGCCCGAGGCTCATCGCGCGTTGAAGGCGTTCATGGCGGCGTCGGGGCCGTCGGCGAGGATCGACTCGACGGCGTCGGCGGCGACCTCGAAGGCGGTGGCGAGCTCCTCGGCCTCGGACCGCGACGGCCGGCGAAGCACGTAGTCGGCGCCGGCCGTCCGGCCCGGCGGGCGCCCGACGCCGACGCGCACCCGGACGAACTCGAGGCTGTGCAGGTGCGCCTGGACCGACCGGAGCCCGTTGTGCCCGGCGATCCCGCCGCCGCGCTTCACCCGCACGGTCCCCACCGGCAGGTCGAGCTCGTCGTGGACGATCACGAGCTGTGCGAGATCCTCGACGGAGTGGCGTCTTGCAAGGGCGCGGACGGCGAGGCCCGACTCGTTCATGTAGCTCTCGGGGACGGCGAGGGCGAGGCGGCGCCCGCCGAGGACGACCTCGACCGCGAGCGCCGAGCATCGCCGCTCTGGGCGGAGCGACGCGCCCCTGCGCGCGGCGAGGAGCCGGACCACGTCGGCCCCGGCGTTGTGGCGGGTGCGCGCGTACTCCGGTCCTGGATTGCCGAGGCCGACGGCGAGCAGGTCGGCGGCGGCGCCGTTGCGCCTGCGGCCGAGGCGATCGGTGAGGGCGATCGCCGTGCTCAGCTCTCCTCGCCGCCCGCGGCCGCAGCAGCCTCGGCCTCGCCCTCCACCTCGGCGGCCTGGATCCGCGGCGCGTGCGCGATGACGACGATGGTCTCGGGATCGGCGTCGAGGGTGACCCCGGCGGGCAGCGGCAGCTGTCCGAGCAGCACGCTGTCGCCCACGGCGAGCTCGGACACGTCGACCTCGAGCGCGGCGGGGATGTCGGCGGGCTTCGCCTTCACCGGCACCGAGACAAGGAGATGCTCGACGGTCCCGCCGGCACGGCTCACCGCCCGCGCCTCGCCCGCGACGGCGACGGCGACCTCGACCGAGACGACCTCGTCGCGGCTCACCGCCTGGAAGTCGACGTGCGAGATCGTCTGGCGGACCGGGTGGCGCTGGATCTCACGGGCGATCGCGAGGTGCTCCTCGCCCTCCACGGACAGGTCCAGCAGGGCGTTCACCCCCGCCTCGGTCGAGAGGGCGGCGCGGAGCGCCCGCCCGGCGACGGAGAGGGCGACAGGGCTCAGACCGTGGCCGTAGAGGACCCCGGGGATGCGGCCAGCGGCGAGCAGGCGGCGGCTCGCGCGCGAGCCGCGCTCGTGCCTGACCTCTGCGACGAGGGAGATCTCAGCCATCGTGACGCGCTCCTTCGAAAGCTCGGAGTTGCTCGCCGGCCCCTTGGACGCTGGCCGGCGTGGGACCGCGACGCCACCTCGGGCTCAGCGGCGGCGGACAGTCTACGGCGCCGTCGCCCGAGGGGCCGCCGGCACGCGAGCCGTCACCAGAGCAGGTTGTGGCCCCCGAAGATCTTCGACACCGAGGTGTCCTCGAACACCGCCGCGATCGCGTCGGCGATGACCCGCGCCACCGACAGCACCTCGAGCTTGTCGATCCTGCGCTCGTTCGGGAGGGGGAGCGTGTTCGTCACGACGACGCGGGAGACCGGCGACGCCTTCAGCCGGTCGAGCGCCGGGTCGGAGAGCACGGCGTGGGTCGCCATCGCCCAGACGTCGGTCGCCCCGTGCTCGACGAGCCGGTCCGCCGCGGCGCAGACGGTCCCGGCCGTGTCGATGATGTCGTCGATGATCACGCAGCGGCGGCCGGCGACCTCGCCGATGACGCCTCGGGCTTCGACGGTGTTCGCCGCGCCGGCGGGGCGGCGCTTGTGGACGAAGGCGAGGTCGGTCCCGAGGATCTGGCTGAAGCGCTCGGCCACCTTCACCCGGCCGGCGTCCGGCGCCACGATGACGAGCCCCCCGGGGTCGTTCGCCTCGAGGTACCCGGCGAGGACCGGGGTGGCGGTCAGGTGGTCGACCGGGAAGTCGAAGAAGCCCTGGATCTGGCCCGAGTGCAGGTCCACGCTGACGACCCGGTCCGCGCCGGCCGCGGTCAGCAGGTCCGCGACGAGCTTGGCCGTGATGGGCTCCCGGCCGGTCGACTTGCGGTCCTGGCGGGAGTAGCCGTAGTAGGGGCAGACGGCGGTGATCCGGCTCGCCGAGGCGCGCTTGGCGGCGTCGATCATGATGAGCTGCTCCATCAGCGAGTCGTTCACCGGCGCGCAGTGGGTCTGGACCACGAAGACGTCCGAGCCGCGGATCGAGGAGTCGAAGCGGCAGTGGACCTCGCCGTCGGCGAACTCCCGGACGTTCGCCTCCCCGAGGGCCACTCCGAGGCAGCTCGCGATCTCCTCGGCGAGCCCCCGGTGCGACCTGCCGCTGAACAGCTCGAGTCGCTTGTGCGGACCGAGCTCCATCGCCCCTCCTCCCTGGCCCCGCGGGACCTGGCCGACTTTCGGCGACGCCCTTGCGACCGGCGTCCTCAGCCAGGCGTGCCGACGAAGAATGCTCCGGTCCTCGAGCCCGGCGCCAACCGGCTCCCTGGCTCGAGGACCGCAAAAGGCCCGACCTCGGCGTCCTCGCCGATCACGGCCTGGCGCGCCGAGCAGCGCTCGAGGCGGGCGCGGGCGCCGACCTCGCAGTCGACCAGGTGGCACGCCGGCCCGAGCACGGCGCCGGCGCCGACGGTGGTCGTCCCCTCGAGCACGACCCCGGGGAGGATCGTCGCGTCCTCGCCTATCGCCACCGTCGTGTCGAGGTAGGTGTGACCCGGGTCGGTCATCGTCACGCCCCGGCGCATCCAGCGGGCGTTGAGACGCCGGCGCATCTCTGCCTCGGCCTCGGCGAGCTGCGAGCGGTCGTTGACGCCCGCCGCCTCGGCGGGATCGGGCGCGAGGAGGGTCCCGATCGGGTGGCCGGCGTCGTGGAGCACCGCGACGGCGTCCGTCAGGTAGTACTCGCCCTGGGCATTGTCGGGCGAGAGCCTTCTCAGCGACGGCGCGAGCACGCTGTGGCGGAAGCAGTAGATCGACGTCGCGATCTCGTCGATCTCGCGCTCCTCCTCGCTCGCGTCGGCGTCCTCGACGATCCTCGCGACGCCGCCGTCCTTGGAACGCACCACCCGCCCGTAGCCGCGAGGGTCGGCGACGCGCGCGGTGAGCAGCGTCGCGGCCGCCTCCGAGCCGCGATGCGCCCGCACGAGCGCGGCGAGGGTGCTCGAACGGACCAGCGGGGCGTCGCCCGGGAGCACGAGGACGTCGCCGTCCTCCCGTCCCTCGTAGCTCTCCGGGAACCCGGTGAGCCCGACGGCGGCGGCCTCGCCGGTGCCGAGCGGCCGAACCTGCTCGACGAACTCCAGCCTCAGCCCGGCCGGCGCCTCCGCCTGGAGCGTCTTCGTCACCTCGACCGAGCGGTAGCCGACCACGACGACGACCCTGCCGACCGGCAGCTCCGCCAGGGCGTCGAGCACGTGGAGGACGAGCGGACGGCCGCAGACGCGATGCAGCGGCTTCGGGAGGGACGAGCGCATCCTCGTCCCCTCTCCCGCGGCCAGCACGATCGCTCCGAGCGGGCGCGTCGCCACGACCCCATTCTCCACGAACGGGCGCGCCAGCGCTGCGCTACAACTTGACCGTGACGCCTGACCCGGACACCATCGGGCCGCTCGCCGCAGGCTCGGCGCGGGCCGCGGACGAGCTTCTCGGATTGGCGCGAGCCTGCTTCGAGGAAGCCGGCCTGGAGGCGCTGGGCGACTACACCCGCATCGCCTGCGTCTCGCCTGCCTACGACGCGGCCTGGCGCGAGCACGGGGAGATCGGGCGCGCTGCGAGGCTGCTCGCCGAGTGGTTCGAAGGGCGCGGCCTCGAGCGCTCGAGCGTCGAGGTCGTCACCCTCGGCGACAGGACCCCGCTCCTCCTCGCCGAGGTCGGCGCGACCGACGAGAGCCGCTCGGGCTCGACGGCGCTCGTCTACGGCCATCTCGACAAGCAGCCGCCGCTCGGCGGCTGGCGCGAGGGGCTCGGAGCGTTCGAGCCGGTGCGGGAGGGCGACCGGCTCTACGGACGGGGAACGGCGGACGACGGCTACGCCCTGTTCGCCGCAACGGCCGCGGTGGAGGCGCTGCAGCGCGGCGGGGCCGGGCATCCCCGGGTCGTCGTCCTCGTCGAGTCGAGCGAGGAGAGCGGCAGCCCGGACCTGCCCGCCTACCTCGACGCGCTCGCCGGCCGGATCGGCCGCCCGTCGGTCGTCGTCTGCCTCGACTCCGGCTGCGCCACCTACGACCGGCTGTGGGTGACGACGTCGCTGCGCGGCGTCGTCTCGGCGACGCTGCGCGTCGAGGTGCTCGAGCAGGGCGTGCACTCCGGGTCCGCCGGGGGCATCGTGCCGTCGTCGTTCCGGCTCCTCCGCCGGCTGCTCGACCGGGTCGAGGACTCGACGACCGGCGATCTCCTCGTCCCCGAGCTCCACGTCGCGCTCCCCGAGCGCCGCAGGCGCGAGATCGAGCGGCTCGCCGAGGAGCTCGGCGACGCCGCGGCTGGGTCCTTTCCTTCCGTCCCGGGGCTCGAGCTGTCTGGGTCGAGCCCCGTCGAGCGCGTCGTGCGCGGGACGTGGGAGCCCTCGCTCTCGGTGACCGGCGTCGAGGGCATCCCGCCGCTCGGCGAGGCGGGCAACGTGCTGCGCCCGTTCACCGCGCTGAAGCTGTCCTTCCGCATCCCGCCCGGCTGCGACGTGGCCGCCGCGGCCGCCGCCGTCGAGGCGAGGCTGCTCGCCGACCCTCCCGAGGGTGCCCGCGTCACGCTCACCTGGGACGCGCCGGGCAGCGGCTGGGAGGCGCCGGAAGCCGCTCCCTGGCTGGAGGACGCCCTCAGGGAGGCGTCGCTCGCCTGCTTCGGGCGCCCCCCCGGGGCGACAGGCGAGGGGGGCTCGATTCCCTTCCTCGCCGAGCTCTCGGCCCGCTACCCCGGCGCCCAGCTCGTCGCGACCGGGGTCCTCGGGCCGGAGAGCAACGCCCACGGCCCGAACGAGTTCCTCCACGTGCCGACGGCGGTCGCCGTCGCCGGTTGCGTCGCCCACCTTCTCAGGGTCGTCCCGTGACCGGAGCGGCGCCCGGCCGGGACGCGACCTCCGGCGAGCGGGCGGCCGAGGGCCCGGACGGCCGGGGAGGCGCCGGCGACGACGGCCTCGCGACGCAGCTGCGCATCGCGGTCATGCGCCTCACGCGGCGGCTTCGTGCGGAGAAGAGCGACGACACGCTCACCTTGACCCAGCTCTCGGCGCTCTCGACGGTCGCCGGCAGGGGTCCGCTGTCCCCGACGGCGCTCGCCGAGCTCGAGCGCGTCCAGCCGCCCTCGATGACGCGCGTCATCGCCCGCCTCGAACAGCTCGGCCTCGTGGTGCGCGCCCCGCACGAGAGCGACCGCCGCCAGTCGGTGATCGCCATCTCGGCCGCCGGCACGCAGCGCATCGAGGCCGACCGCCAGCTGCGCGACGTGTGGCTCGCCCACGCCCTCGAACGGCTCCCGCCCGAAGATCGCACCAGGCTCCGGGAGATCGTGCCCCTGCTCGACCGCCTGACCCAGTCCTGACCGCGCGCCCGGACTGCGCGTCGGCCGGAGACGGCGGATCTCGGCCGGGGAGGACCGGGTGTCAGCCCGGGGTGACCGGTCCTCCTCCCGCCCCGGTGCGGGCAACCGCGGCGGCGATCACGTCGAGATCCTCTGTCGAGAGCTCGAGGGTCGCGGCGCCGATCCAGCCGTCGACCTGCGCGGCGCGGCGCGCTCCCACGATCGCTCCCGTGACCGCCGGGAAGGCGAGGACCCAGGCCACGGCGACGGCGGCGACCGTCGCGCCGTGGCGCTCGGCGACCGGCCGCAAGGCGGCGGCGAGGGCGAGGTTCGCCTCGATGCGGGGCGGCTGGAACTCCGGGTTCCGGCGGCGCCAGTCGTCCTCGGCGAGCGCGGCGACCCGGTCGGCGTCCCACCGTCCGGTAAGCAGGCCGGACTGCATCGGGCTGTAGACGATCACGCCCGTGCGATGGGCTTGGCACCAGGGCAGCTCGTCGGCGGCAGCTTGGCGGCGGATGAGGGAGAACGGGGGCTGCAGCGTGGCGACATGCCTGACCGCCTCGGCCTCCTCGAGCAGATCGACCCCGTGGTTCGACAGCCCGACCGCCGCGACCTTGCCCTCCTCGACGAGCTCGAGCAGCGTGCCCCAGTACGCCTCGACGGGCGTGCCGTCCCGCGGGGGCCAGTGCATCTGGTAGAGGTCGATCCGCTCGACGGAAAGGCGCCGCAGGCTGTCCTCGACCTCGCGCCGCAACCGTTCGGGCGCCCCGAGCCAGAGGTTCGGCAGCATCGGGTCGCGGGGATCGGGGTGCACGCCGCACTTGGTGAAGACGTAGGGCCGGTCGACCTCGGCGAAGCCGGCGATCGCCTGGGCGACGACCTCCTCCGAGTGGCCGAGGCCGTAGATGGCGGCGGTGTCGATCCAGTTGACCCCGGATTCGACGGCGTGACGGATCGCCGCCACCGACTCCGCGTCGTCCTGGGGCCCCCAGCCGGCCACCCAGCCGCCGCCGCCGAGGGCCCAGGCGCCGAAACCGACGTGGGTGATCTCCATGCCGGTCGTGCCGAGGGCGCGCGTCGGAAGCGTGCCGGAAGGTGCGTGGCGCATGGCGCCGAGGCTAGTCCCCGGCCGGAGCCCGCCCTCTACCAGCTGGCGGCTATGTACTTCGCCTCGAGGTACTCGAGCATCCCCTCGTGCCCGCCCTCCCGGCCGATCCCGGACTCCTTCACGCCGCCGAAGGGCGCGGCGGGGTCCGAGACGAGGCCGCGGTTCAGCCCCACCATGCCGGACTCGATCGCCTCGGCGAAGCGGAGCCCGCGCGCGAGGTCGCGGGTGTAGACGTAGGAGACGAGACCGTACTCGGTGTCGTTCGCCATCTCCGTGGCCTCTGCCTCGTCGGAGAAGGCGACGATGGGCGCGACCGGCCCGAAGATCTCGGTCCGGAGGATCTCCGAGCCCGGCTCCACCCCGGCGAGCACCGTCGGCGGGTAGAACCAGCCGGTCCCGCCCGGAACGCTCCCCCCGACGAGCGCCGACGCGCCGCTGTCGAGGGCGCCCTCGACGAGCTCGGCGACCTTGGCGCGGCTCGGCTCGTTGACGAGCGGGCCGACCTCGACCCCCTGCTCGAGCCCCGGCCCGACCCTGAGGCGGCCCATCGCCTCCGCAAGACGCCGGGAGAACTCCTCTGCGACGCCGCGCTGGACGAAGAACCGGTTGGCTGCCGTACAGGCCTCCCCGCCGTTGCGCATCTTGGCGATCATCGCCCCGGCGACGGCGGAGCCCAAGTCGGCGTCGTCGAAGACGACGAATGGGGCGTTGCCCCCGAGCTCCATCGAGCAGCTGACGACGTGGCGAGCGGCGCGCTCGAGGAGCAGCCGGCCGACCTCGGTCGAACCGGTGAAGGAGAGCTTGCGCACCCGGGGATCGTCGAGCAGCTTGCCGACGAAGGCGCCGGAACGGCTCGAGGGGACGACGTTGACCACCCCGGCCGGGACGCCCGCATCGGCAAGGATCTCGCCGATGACGAGCGCGGTGAGGGGCGTCTCCGAGGCGGGCTTGCAGACGACGGCGCATCCGGCCGCGAGCGCCGGCCCGATCTTGCGTGTGAGCATCGCGGCGGGAAAGTTCCACGGGGTGACGAGCACGGCGACGCCGATCGGCTGGCGGAGCACGAGGATGCGGTTCGCCCCCGACGGCGCCGTCACCACCTCGCCGGCGTTGCGCACGGCCTCCTCCGCGTACCAGCGGAAGAACTCGGCGGCATAGGCGACCTCGCCGCGCGCGTCGGCGAGCGCCTTGCCGTTCTCCAGGACGACGAGGGTCGCGAGCTCCTCGGCGCGTGCGCTCATCAGCTCGAACGCCCGGCGGAGGGTCTCGGCGCGCTGGCGCGGCGGGGTGGCGGCCCACGCCGGCAGGGCCGCCTCGGCGGCGTCCACGGCCGCCGTGGCGTCGTCGACGGACCCGTCGGCGACCGAGGCGAGCACCTCGAGCGTCGCCGGGTCCTGGACGGGAAGCCGCGACCCGTCCGCGGCCTCGCGCCATTCCCCTGCGATCAAGGCGCCGGTCGGCAGGCTCTCGACCAGCTTGGACGCCTCGGCGTGCGCCTGGGCGACGGTCATGCGAGCGACCTCCTCACGCCCTCGACGATGCGCGCCGCAGACGGCATCGCGGCGTCCTCGAGGGCGTCCGCCGCGGGAAGCGGCACGTGCGGGGTGGTCACCCGCACGATCGGCCCGTCGAGGTCGAACAAGCACTCCTCCGCGACGATCGAGGCGACCTCCGCCCCCCAGCCGCAGAGGCGGGGGTTCTCCTCGACGGTCACGAGATGACCGGTGCGAGCGACGGAGCCGGCGATCGTCGTCACGTCGAGCGGCACGAGCGAGCGGAGGTCGATCACCTCCGCCGACACGCCCTCTTGAGCCAGCGCCTCGGCAGCGCCGAGGGCGCGGGGCACCATCGCCGCGAGCGCGACGATCGTCACGTGCGACCCCTCCCTCCGCACGGCGGCGCGGCCGAGCTCGTCCACGAGCTCGCCGTCCTCCACCTCGCCCTTCG
>DAHVLW010000151.1:0-4636 GCA_027320205.1 Acidimicrobiaceae bacterium | reverse complement strand
CCGCCGAGGCGTTCCTCCCCGTGCCAGACCACGCGGGCCTCGCCGCCCGCGTCACGGACGGCGCGCACGACGTCGTGCTCGCAGTTCGAGCCGGGAAAGCAGACGACGCCGACGGTCGAAGTCACGATCCGGTCCTCGATCTGGCGGGCGGCGCGGGAACGGAGGCGGGAGCGGGAGCGGGAGCGGGAGCGGGCGGGGGAGCTGCAGCCGACGCGGGCGGCAGCGCGGAGGGCGCCTCGGCACGCTCGAGCGATATCTCGGCGCGCTCGATCACCGGATTGGCAAGCAGCCGCTCGCACATCTGGACCACCATGCGGTGAGCGGCGGTCTCGTCGTCGGCGTCGAGCTGGAAGCGGACGACCTTGCCGACGTGCACGGCGACCACCCCCGAGAACCCGAGCACCGGCAGGGCGCGCTCGATCGTCTGGCCTTCGGGATCGGCGATCCCCTCGAGCCCGCGCACCTCGACGGCGACGGCGTACCTCATCAGCCGGCCTCCGCCCGGCCGGTGCCCGGTTGCCCGCCCGCCGGCTGGCCAGCCCCCCACCAGTCGGCGAAACGGCGCCCGGTGAGCCGCTCGTACGCCTCCACGTAACGGCTCCTCGTCGCCGCGACCACCTCGGCGGGCAGCGGCGGCGGCGCGGACTCCTTGTCCCATCCGGTCCGCTCCACCCAGTCGCGCACGGGCTGCTTGTCGAACGACGGCGGCTGCGATCCCGGCTTCCACGCCTCGGCCGGCCAGAACCGGGAGGAGTCCGGCGTGAGGATCTCGTCGCAGATGGCGAGCTCCCCGTCGGCGAATCCGAGCTCGAGCTTCGTGTCGGCGACGACGATCCCCCGCGCCAAGGCCAGCTCGGCAGCGAGCCGGTAGGCCCCCAGCGAGATCTCCCTTGCCGCGGCGGCGACGTCGCGCCCGACGAGACGCTCGGCCTCCTCATAGGAGATGTTCTCGTCGTGGCCCTCGCTCGCCTTGGTCGAGGGCGTGAACGACGGCTCGGGGAGCCGGGTCGACTCCTCGAGGCCGGGAGGGAGCAGGACGCCGTGCATCGTCTGGGAGCGACGGTACTCCTTCCACGCGGATCCGGAGAGGTACCCGCGGACGATGCACTCGATCGGCAGCATGTCCGCCCGCCGGACGAGCATCGCCCGGCCGGCGAGCGACGCGCCGGGGACGGCGTCGCGGCCCGTCGGACCCCCCTCGGAGCCGCCGGGGACGTCGCCGCCGCCGAGACGGGCGGCGATCTCGGCGGGGTCGGTCGAGACGAGGTGCGTCGGCGCGATCTCCGCCAGCTCCTCGACCCAGAAGGCGGTCATCGCCGTGAGGACGCGGCCCTTGTCCGGCACCGGCTCGGCGAAGACCCAGTCGAAGGCCGAGATCCGGTCCGATGCGACCATCACGAGCAGGCCGTCGCCGACGTCGTAGACGTCGCGCACCTTTCCCCGGTACAAGAGGGACGCATTCATCCCTCCACCTCCTCCACCGCCTCGATGGTGCGGTGCACGTTTCGCAGCGCACGCTCGAGGTCGAACGCTTCCTCCAGGACCTCGCCGACCCGTTCGGCGCCGAGCAACTCAGAGAGGGCGGCGTCGCCCTCGAGCACGGTGCGCAGCTGACGACCCTCCGACGAGGCGGTACGCGCCGCAGACTGCACGGCGCGGTAGGCCGCGTCGCGGGTGGCGCCGGCTCGGACGAGGGCGAGCAGCACCGGCTGGGAGAAGACCAGGCCGAGCGAGCCCTCGATCAGGTTGTGGCGCATCCGCTCGGCGTCGACGACGAGCCCGTCGACAAGGCGCGCCGCCCTGCGCAACGCGTAGTAGGCGACCAGGCTGGCGTCCGGGAGGACCACGCGCTCGACCGAGCTGTGGGAGATGTCACGCTCGTGCCAGAGGGCGACGTCCTCGAGACCGGCGACGAGATAGCCGCGCAGCAGGCGGGAGAGCCCGACGAGGCGCTCGCTCGTGATCGGGTTGCGCTTGTGGGGCATCGCCGACGACCCCTTCTGTCCGGCGCCGAACGGCTCCTGCACCTCGGCGACCTCGCTGCGCTGGAGGTGCCGGATCTCGGTGGCGAGCGATTCGACCGTCGTGCCGACGGCGGCGCAGGCGTAGAGGTACTCGGCATGGCGGTCACGGGAGAGCACCTGGCTTGCCGGGACCGGCACGAGGCTGAGGGCGGCGCAGACGTGCGCCTCGACGGCGGGGTCGACGTTGGAGTACGTGCCCACCGCTCCGGAGAGCTTCCCGACGGCGACGGCTCGCCGGGCGCGCCGCAGGCGCTCGCGGTCGCGGTCGGCCTGGAGGCAGAAGAGCGCGAGCTTCGCGCCGAACGTCGTCGGCTCGGCGTGCATGCCGTGCGTCCGGCCGACCGTCGGCAGCTCGGCGTGCTCGAGGGCGCGGCGCCTGCACGCGGCGACAAAGGCGCTCGACGCCTCGATGAGGAGGTCCGCCGCCGCGACGAGCGTCGCCGAGAGAGCCGTGTCGACGACGTCGGAGGAGGTGAGCCCGTAGTGGACGAAGGACCCCGCCGGCGGGCCGATCGCCTCCTGGACGACGTCGACGAACGCGGCGACGTCGTGGTCGGTCACCTCCTCGCGCCGGGCGACCGCCTCGACGAGGCCCGCGTCCGCCCGCGGCGCGCGCGCCCGGGCGGCGGCGGCATGCTCCTCGGGTAGAGCCCCGAGCTTGGCGAGCGCCTCGAGCGCGAGGAGCTCCACCTCGAGCCAACGGCCGAGGCGCGCCTCGTCGCCGAACAGCGCCGCCATCTCCGGCAGCGAGTAACGCCCGATCATCCGCGCAGCCCCACGTGCTCGGAATGCTCGGACGCCTCGAGCTCGCCGCCGATGTCGCGCCGGAACTGCATGCCCTCGAAGTGCAACTGCGCTATGGCGGCGTAGGCACGCGAGCGCGCCTCGCCGAGCGCCGCGCCGGTCGCGCTGACGGCGAGCACCCTGCCGCCCGAGGTCCTGAGCCGCCCGTCGCCGTCCCGTCGGATGCCCGCGTGGTACAGGTGCACGCCCGGTACGGCGCCGGCCGCTTCGAGCCCCCCCACCTCCCCGCCGACCTGCGTCCCCGCCGGGTAGCCCGGGGCGGCGACCACGACGCAGACGGCGGCGTCCTCGAGCACCTCGGGCCCGCCGGCGAGGCGACCCTCCGCCGCCGAGAGCAACAGGCCGGCGAGGTCCCCGCCGCAGCGCAGCAGGACCACCTCTGCCTCCGGGTCGCCAAGTCGGACGTTGTACTCGATGAGCTTCGGGCCCTCGGGAGTCAGCATCAGCCCGGCGTAGAGGATGCCGCGGTAGTCGACGCCGCTGCGGCGCAGCTCGGCCACGGTCGGGAGCAGCACCTCCTCGACGACGTCGGAGAGGACCGAGGCCGGGAGCCCCGGGACCGGCGAGAGGGCGCCCATCCCGCCGGTGTTCGGCCCGAGGTCGCCGTCGAGAAGGCGCTTGTGGTCACGCGCCTCCGGGAGCACGGCGACGTCCCTGCCGTCGCACACGGCGAAGACGGAGAGCTCCTCTCCGGCCAGCCCCTCCTCGACGACGACGCGCCGCCCGGCCTCCCCGAAGGCGACGCCGGACAGCTTCGCCTCGACGTCCGCCTCTGCCTCGCGGAGGTCGGGCGTGACGAGCACCCCCTTGCCCGCGGCGAGGCCGTCGGTCTTCACGACGTAGGGACCCGGGAGCGTGCGGAGGAACGCGCACGCCTCGTCGAGCCGGTCGAAGCTCGCCCAGCGCGCCGTCGGGACGCCGGCCTCCTCGACAAGCCGCTTCATGAACGCCTTCGAGCCCTCGAGGCGCGCCCCGTCGGCCCCTGGGCCGAGCACCTTCCGCCCGCGGGCCCGAAGCCGGTCGGCGAGCCCGCCGACGAGCGGCGCCTCGGGCCCGACGACGAAGAGGTCCGCCGCCACCTCCTCCGGCGTCGCCGGCGTGACCGACACGCCGGAGATCGCCTCGACGCCCGGGTTGCCCGGCGTGACGACGACCTCGGACGTGCTCGCCAACGCCTCGGCGAGCGCGTGCTCGCGCGCCCCGGAGCCGACGACGCAGATCTTCACGCCGCGAAGCGGACGAACTGCTCGCGCCCCGGACCCACCCCGACGAGGCTCACCGGCACGCCGGCGGCGGCGGCGATGCGCTCGACGTAGTCCCGTGCGGCGCGTGGCAGCGCCGCGGGCGTGGTGACGCCGGAGATGTCCGCGTCCCAGCCGGGCATCTCCTCGTACACGGGGACCACGCGGTGCAGGACGGACTGGTGGTAAGGGAAGCGGTCGAGCCGCCCGCCACCGTCGTCGTAGGCGACGCAGAGCTTCAAGGAAGCGAGGCCGGTGAGGACGTCGAGCTTCGTGAGCGCGATCTCAGAGACCGAGTTGAGGCGCACCGCGTGGCGCAGCATCACGAGGTCGAGCCAACCCGGCCGGCGCCGCCGTCCCGTGTTCGTCCCGTACTCGTGCCCCCGCTCGACGAGAAGGTCGGCGAGCTCGCCGTCGAGCTCGGTGGGGAAGGGCCCTGCGCCGACCCGCGTGACGTACGCCTTGGCGACCCCGACCACCCGGTCGATGTCCCGGGGCCCGATGCCCGCCCCGACGCACGCCCCGCCCGCCGTCGGGTTCGAGGAGGTGACGTAGGGGTAGGTGCCG
>DAHVLW010000148.1:0-3050 GCA_027320205.1 Acidimicrobiaceae bacterium | reverse complement strand
CCGAGGCGGCGCTTGCCGCCGTGAGCCTTGCCGTGGCGGTCGCCGCGGCGGCGATCGGTTCGGCTGGCGACGTCCGGAGCGCCCGGATCGAGCCGCAGGTGGTCGGGTGGTCGAGCGCCGTCGTGTTCGCTCTCGCAGGCGTCTACGCCACCCGACGGACCGGCGGGCTGCTCGGTCACCTGGTCGGCGAACGTGCGACCAGGGCGGCCGGCTCCGCCATCCGGATCCTCGTGAGCATCGCGGGTTACCTGATCGTGCTGTTCACGACCGTCGGCTTGCTCTCGGTCTCGGTGAGCAGGATCCTCACGGCAGGTGCCGTCACCGGGGTCGTGCTCGGGATCGCGGCTCAGCAGGCGCTCGGGAACGTGTTCGCGGGAATGGTGCTGCTGCTCGCCAGGCCGTTCGCGATCGGCGACCATATCCGGATCCGCTCGGGCTCGCTCGGGGGAATCTTCGACGGGACCGTGCTCGGGATGAGCCTCACCTACGTGACGATCAACACCGACGACGGCCTCCTCAAGCTTCCGAACTCCGTGCTCCTCATGGCGGCGGTCGGACCGTACCGTCCGGCGGCACAGCAGGGCGCGGCAGCAGGCGCACCGGCGGGCGCGCCGGCGGGGCCGCAGCCGGGAGGGCGGGGGACGGGATCGCCACCTGGACCGACGGCGGGCGTGCAGTCCCCGGCCCCGACGGCCGGGGATCCAGCCGGCGCGTCCGGCGCGTCCGGCGCCACGCCACCGGCAACAGGCCCCGAGGCGCAAGAGGTGTACCCCGGGCCGCCGCCCGAGACCTGCCTCTAGGTCCCTAGGAACGCCGCTCCAGCCAGGCCGCCGCCGTCGCGGCGCCCGGCGGCACGCGCCGAAGCATCCGGGTGAGCGGGTCGGGAGCGTCGACGGGCCGCTCGAGGCGGACCTTCACGTCGACGACGACCGCGCCGTCCGGCGAGGCGAGCACGGGGTTGCAGTCGAGCTCGACGATCTCCGGGCAGGCCTGGCTGAGGGCGGCGACCCGGCAGACGACCTCGGCGAGGGCGTCGAGGTCGACCGGGCGAGAGCCCCGGTAGCCGGTGAGCAGCGGGGCGCCCCGCAAGCGGAGGAGCATCTCGCGTGCCCCGGCGTGGGTCAGCGGGGGCACCCCGAAGGCGTGGTCGGCGAGCAGGTCCGTCGCCACGCCCCCGAGGCCGACGACGACGAGCGGCCCGAAGAGCGGGTCGGCGCTCATCCCGACGATCGTCTCGACGCCGGGGCGTGCCATCGCCTGGAGGAGCACCTCCTCGCCTTCCTCGCCGAGCGCGGCGCGCATCGACCGGTAGGAGTCGGCGAGCTGGTCGGCCCCGTCGATCCCGAGAACGACCCCGCCAACGTCGCTCTTGTGGACAAGCGTTCCGGCGGCGGCCTTCAGCGCGAGCGGGTAGCCCACCCGGAGCCCCGCGGCAAGCACTGCGTCGAGGTCTCGGGCCACCTCGGCCGCCGGCGCCGCGACCCCGGCGGCGCGGACCAGCGCCCATGACTCGGCGGCCCCGAGCCAGCCGGTCCCGTCGCGCAGCGCGAGCCGGCGGGTGACGACCCCGCGGGCCGCCTCGACGTCGAAGGCGTCGAGCAGCTCGGGCTCGGGCTCCTGGCGCCGGAGCCATTCGGCGTAGGTGGCGAGCTGTCCGAGAGCCCCGGCGGCTCGCTCAGGCGAGGTGACGATCGCCGAGGTCCGTCCGGCCTCGCCGCCGGCCTCGGCCGCCGAGGCGCAGCTTTCGACGGTCCCTCCGGCCAGGCAGGTGACGATCGGCTTGTTCGATCGGGCCGCCACCCGGGTGATCGCGGCCACGGCGTCGTCGGCGGAGAGAGCGTTGAGCGAGGTGATCACGGCGATCACGGCGTCGATGCCCGGGTCGGCGAGCGTCCGTTCGAGGACCGCGGTCATGCATGCAGCATCGCCGCCCGATGTCATGTCGACCGGGTTGGACGCCGCCGACTGCGGGGGCATCAGGGCGAGGAGATCGGCAGCCGTCTCCTCCGAGAGCTCCGGCACGGTGAGGCCGGCGTCCTCGCAGGCGTCGGCGGTGAGGACGAGCGGGCCGCCGGAGTTGCCGACGAGCGCGACGCGCCGTCCCGCCGGGAGCGGCGAGGAGGCGGAGACGGTGACGATGTCGAGGAGCTCGTCGAGGCCGCGAGCCTGCATCACGCCCGAGGTGCGAAGGAGCGACTCCACTGCGACCTGCGGCGTCGCGGCCGCTGCGGAGTGCGAGCGCGCCCCGCGCGCCCCGGCGACGCTCGTCCCGGACTTCAGCGCGACGATCGGCTTGTTGCGGGCCACCCTGCGGGCGATGCGCGCGAACTTACGCGGGTTGCCGAAGGATTCGAGGTAGAGCGCGATCACCCTCGTGCCCGGGTCGTCCTCCCAGGCGCAGAGCAGGTCGTTCGAGCTCACGTCGGCCTTGTTGCCGGTCGAGACGAAGGCCGAGAGCCCGATACCCGCCTGCCTCGCCCGCTCCAGCAGCACGACCCCGAGAGCGCCGGACTGGGAGGCGAGGGCGACGCCGCCCCGGTCCGGGGCAACAGGGGAGAACGTCGCGTTCATTCGTACCTCAGGGTCCGTCACGAGCAGCCCGAGGCAGTTCGGGCCGAGCATCCGGATCCCGCTCCGGCGGGCGATGGCGAGGGCGGCCGTCTCGAGCTCTCGGCCCTCGGGTCCCGTCTCGGCGAAGCCCGAGGAGATCACCGCCAGCGACCCGACCCCGGCTTCGGCGCACTCCTGGACGACGCCGGGCACCGCAGCTGCGGGGACGGCGACCACGGCGAGGTCGACGTGCTCCGGGACCTCGCCGACGCTCCCGTAGGTCGGGACCCCGCAGACCGAGCGCGCCTTGGGGTTGACGGGATAGATGCGCCCGGTGAAGTCGGAGCCGAGCAGCGAGCGGACGACCTCGTGACCGGCGGCGCCGTTGCGGCGGCTCGCCCCGATCACCGCGACCGACGCCGGTGCGAGCAGCGGGCGGAGGCTGCGCGAGATGGCGCGCCGCTCGCGCGCCTCACGGGCCAAGAGGTAGGAGGGGGTCG
>DAHVLW010000143.1:0-2055 GCA_027320205.1 Acidimicrobiaceae bacterium | reverse complement strand
GTGCACGGTGTCGTCCACGCCGGCCCGGCGATCTGGGACGTCGCGGCCGGTGTCGCACTGGTGGAGCAGGCCGGCGGGACCGTGCGGTCCGCCTCCGGACCCTACGTGCTCGGCCGGCCGGGTCCCCTCGTCGCCGCTGCTGCCCCTGCTGCCGATGTGCTCATTGCCGCGCTCGCCCGCTGTCCGAGGGTCGCCGGTCTGTCTGGTGACGCCTTGGCGCGGGGCGCGGGTGAGGACTGAACCAGAAGTTGTCATTACATCTATACATACTGCCTGTCGCGCGCTAAGGTCATCGCAATGGTAGAGTGCTTCGACGTCGTGACGATGGGGCGCGTCGGCGTCGACCTCTACCCGCTCGAGGTCGGCGTCCACCTCGAGGACGTGACGCGCTTCGGCAGGTTCCTCGGGGGCAGCGCGACCAACGTCGCCGTCGCCGCTGCCCGCCACGGCCGGCGCTCGGCGGTCATCACCCGCACGGGCGACGACCCATTTGGCCGCTTCGTGCACGCGGCCCTTCGCGACCTCGGCGTCGACGACCGCTTCGTCGCGCCGGTCGCCTCGCTCCCGACGCCGGTCACCTTCTGCGAGATATTCCCGCCCGATCACTTCCCGCTCTGGTTCTACCGGTACCCGAAGGCGCCGGACCTCGAGATCAAGCCCGAGGAGCTCGACCTCGACGCCATCGGATCGGCGCGGATCTTCTGGTCGACGGTGACGGGGCTCTCGGAGGAGCCGAGCCGCTCGGCGCACCACGCCGCCTGGGCGGCACGCGGGCGGCGGCCGATCACCGTGCTCGACCTCGACTACCGCCCGATGTTCTGGGAGAGCGCGGAGGCGGCGCGCGCCGAGGTGCGCCGTGCGCTCCCTCAGGTCACTGCGGCGGTCGGCAACCTCGAGGAGGTGGCGGTCGCCGTCGGCACCTCCGAGCCGCTCGACGCGGCGCGGGCCCTCCTCGAGCTCGGGCTCGAGCTCGCCGTGGTCAAGCGCGGCCCGAAGGGCGTGCTCGCCGCGACGCCTGACGAGGTGGTCGACGTCCCGCCGTGCGCCGTCGACGTGCTCAACGGGCTCGGTGCCGGCGACGGCTTCGGCGGGGCGCTCTGCCACGCCCTGCTCGCTCGCTGGGATCTCGAGCGCACGGTCCGCTTCGCCAACGCCGCCGGGGCGATCGTCGCCTCGCGCCTCGAGTGCTCGACGGCGATGCCGCGGACGGAGGAGGTCGAGGAGCTGATGGGTGGCGGCGCCGATGGGTGACCTCGACCTCGCACGGGTCGGGGAGACCCGCGCCCGGCACCCCGAGGCGATCCTCGACGCTGCGGGCCGGCGGAGGCGCCGCGCTCTGCTCGACGGCAGCGGGCGGCTGATGCTCATCGCCGCCGACCACCCCGGGAGGGGCGCGCTCGGCGTCGGGCGCCGCAGCCTCGCGATGGCGGACCGCCGGGACCTGCTCCAGCGCCTCGTCGCCGCGCTCGCCCGCCCGGGCGTCGACGGCGTGCTCGCCACGGCCGACGTCGCGGAGGACCTCCTCCTCCTCGGCGCCCTCGAGGACAAGGTGGTCGTCGGCTCGATGAACCGCGGCGGGCTGAAGGGGGCGAGCTTCGAGCTCGACGACCGCTTCACCGGCTTCGACGTGCCGACGCTTGCCAGGATGGGCTTCGAGGGGGGCAAGATGCTCTGCCGGATCGACCTCGCCGACGCGGGAAGCGCCGCGACGCTCGAGGCCTGCGGGCGGGCGGTCGGCGCCCTTGCCGAGCTGCGAATGATGGCGATGATCGAGCCGTTCCTCTCCCGCCGCGTCGACGGAAAGGTGTCGAACGACCTGTCCCCCGATGCCGTCGTCACCTCGGTCGCCATCTCCGCTGCGCTCGGCCCGACCAGCGCCTACACGTGGCTGAAGCTTCCCGTCGTCCCGGACATGGAGCGGGTCATGGCGGCGACGACGCTGCCGGTGGTCCTCCTCGGGGGGGACCCGGTCGATTCCCCCGAGGAGACCTACGACCAGTGGGAACGGGCCCTCGCGCTGCCCGGCGTGCGCGGCCTCGTCGTCGGCCGCTCGCT
>DAHVLW010000132.1:0-4137 GCA_027320205.1 Acidimicrobiaceae bacterium | reverse complement strand
GATCGCCGTCGCGCATGCGGAGAGCTACCGCTTCGTCGGTTCGATGGGCGACGACCACCGTCCGCGCACCCCGGGCTGGGATCGGCTGCTCTGCGCCGCCCTCGACGAGCTCGGAAGCGGCGTCGCGTGGGGCGACGACCTCGGCCCGAGCCCGGTGCTGCCGTCGGCGGTCGCCATGACGAGCGACGTCGTCGCCGCTCTCGGCTACATGGTCCCGCCGGCCCTCGTGCACAACGGCGCCGAGCTGTTCTGGCAGCGTCTTGCCGACGGGCTCGGCCGGTCCCGCTTCCTCCCCGAGGTGGTCGTCGAGCACCTCCACTACAGCCTCGGCAAGAGCTCGATCGACCACACCTACCTCGAGGGCGCGGGGGCACTCCCGGACGACCGCCTCCGCCTCGACGCCTACCTGCGGGACGAGCTTCCCGGCGAGCTCGAGCGGCTCGGGAAGCTCCTCGGCCCGACCGGCGTCCCGCTCGCCTCCTCCGACCGCGGCGGCGTCGCCCTCTCGCCGGCCAGGCGCTGAGCACCGGGCAGGCGCCGAGCCTCGGCCGCCGCCCGCGCGGCGGGGACGCGCGTCGCGAGCGCGTGCGCGAGCAGCGCGTACGGGTCGTCGAACCACTCCTCGTACCGCGCGCCGACGCCGAGCATCTCGACGCAGCGGAGCGTGTCGGCGACGTCGACCGGGCGGCGGGCCGCGACGGCGGCGAGCACCGCGAGGACGAAGTAGTCGGGCTGGGTCGGGAAGTCGTGGGCGAAGGCCGCCGCGACCTCCGCCGCGTCGCCGGCTCGGCCGCACGCGAGCATCGCGAGCACGACCCAGCGACCGAGCACCGCCTGCTCTGCCGCCGTGCCCAGCTGGCACGCCTCGCCGAACCCCTCCAGGGCCTCCTCGGCGCGACCTGCACGGAGCAGGTCGAGGCATCCTTGCGACGGGGCGTCGTCGAGCGGGCGGTCCGTGCGCGCCGGGAGGTAGACACGCGTCGTGCCCGCCTGGCCGTTCGCCCGCGTCGCGACGACCCGCCAGCGGACGCTGCGGTAGGGGCCGTACGCGGGCTGGGACACCGGGATGGCGAGGTGCTGCGTCGTGCAGGCGCCGAGCCTGGCTCGAAGGCGGGCGGCGTCGCCGGGCCGGGTGAAGCGCAGCCCGCCGAGCGCGACCTTGAAGCCACCGAGGGGCGGGGCGACCGGCGTCGTGCGGACGACGTCCCCGTAGCTCGTGAGCAGCTCCGGGCCGACCCTCGACCACGAGTGCGCCCGCGCCGTTCCGAGCCCGCCGGCGACGAGGCGCGCCGCGAGCGCCGGGTCCTCGAGGACCCGGCGCACGGCTTGGGCGATGCCCTCGACATCGCCGACGGGGACGAGGAGGGCGTTCACCCCGTGACGGGCGTAGGGCAGGATGCCGAGGTGCGCCGTCGCCACGACCGGCGTCCCCGAGGCCATGGCTTCGAGCGGCCCGAGGGCGAACGACGCGTGCTCGGCCGTGGAGACGAAGACCTGTGCGCTGCGGAGGTGGCGCGCTCGGTCCTCCTCGCCCGGCGACTCGACGAGCTCGAAGCGGCCGGCGGCCGGCGGCCGGCGAGGACCGAGCCAGATCGTCCGGAGCCGGGGCCGGAAGCGCGCCACCAGCTCGACGACACGCTCGGCATCGCCGAAACGGTCCGCCTCGAGCGAGCGCGACCCGACGAAGACGAGGCCGCCGGGCCGCTCTGCCGGCGGCGCCGGTCGACGCGACGGCGAGAACCGACCGAGGTCGACCACACCAGGGACCTCGCGTGCTTCGACCGCGTAGCCGCGCCAGAGCGCGGCACGAGCCTCGGCACCGAGGGCGAAGTTGACCGCCGCGGCGCGCAAGGACGCTGCCACCACGGCGCGGATGTGCTCCGGCACCTCGCCGAGGTCCGCAAGCGCGCCACGCTCGAACAGCACCACCGGCGCGAAGCCGAGCATGCGCGCCGGCAGCACGAGCTCCCAGCTCCCCGCGACGATGAGGTCGCAGTGCGGCACCGCGTCGGCGATCGGCTCCCCGTAGGGGACGCGCCTCACCGCGGCCCTCGTGCCGGCGCGGCGTGCCTCGACCGGGACCTCCGGGTCGTCGGGGTGGGCGCGGTAGAGCACGGTCACGTCGGCGCCGAGCGCGGCGAGCTGCCTCGCCTGCGTGAACAGCAGCTGCTCGCCCTCGCCCACTCCGGCGCCTGCGACCAGGTAGACGATGCGCAGCCGGTCGGGCAGGGCGCGATCCCTGCGGTTCAGCGGAAGCGGTCGGCCGTGGATCTCGACGGCCGACAGCACGTCGGCAAGACGACACGCGGCGACGACGACCTCCACGCTCGCGAGGCGTGCGGCAGCCATCTCGCCCTGACCAACGTTCGCCCTTCGTGCCAGCTTTAGAGGACCGCGCCCCGATCGCTAAAGCTTCCGGTGCCGGGTGCCGACACCTCCGTGGGACCGGAACCGTCTCCGCGCCCTGAGAGCGAGGGTCGCCGATGCCGCCAGAGCCGCTTGGCAGAGCTGCCAGGGACCTCGCGAGAGACGCTCGAACGCCCCCGGTCGGCCAAAGACGGGCGTTGGGACCAATGTCCCTATTGCTGCCGCCAGATCGTGCGTGTACCGTGGCTGCGCCGCCACATTGCGTGCGGCCCGCGCCGACCTACGGGTTCTGCCACAACGTGGCCAAGGAGTGACGCCATGACTGCCCAAGCGAGCTTCCAGGAGCTCGACGCCCACCCGCCGGCAGGTCGGGCCGGCTCCCGCGCACCGGACCCCGCCTCGTGCGAGGCGCTCTGGCAGCGCTACTGGGCTTCCCGCGACCGTGCCTCCCGCAACGAGCTCATCCTGGCCTATGAGCCCCTCGTGAAGCTCGTCGTCTGCCGCCTCCCGGCCAACGTGCGGAGCTACTGGGAGGCCGACGACCTGCGGAGCTTCGGCCTGCTCGGCCTCGTCGAGGCGATCGACCGCTGGGCCAGCGACTCGCCGCTCAGCCGGTTCGCCGGCTACGCCACCAAGCGCATCCGCGGGGCGGTGTTCGACGAGCTGAGGCGCCTCGACTGGCTGCCGCGGACGGTGCGACGCCGCGTGATCACCTATCGGGCGACGGTCGACGCCCTCTCCACCGAGCTCGGGCGGACGCCACGCACGAGCGAGGTGCTGAGCGAGATGGGCACCGACGGAGCCGCCGCGGACGACGTGCTCAGCGCCGTCCAGTCGTCGCAGCTCTTGCACCTCCAGCACAGCGTCGGCAGCAGCTCGGCCGGCGAGGAGATGCGCCTCATCGACCTCATCGTCTCCGACTCAGACGTCGAGCCCGAGCAGCGGGTGCTGCGCAGCGAGCAGTTCGAGCAGATCCGCCGGGCGGTGACCCGGCTGCCGGACCGTCAGCGAACGGTCGTCACCCTCCACTTCCTCGGCGGCCTCACCCAGGAGCAGATCGGGCTGATGCTCGGCGTGAGCAACTCGCGCGTCTGCCAGATCGAGGCGACCGCGATCCAGACCCTGCGGCGCCTCCTCGTGACCGACGACGAACGTCGCGCCACATCGACGGCGCGCCCGGCCTGAGGCGACCCGGCCCGGGCAGGCTCATCCCGGGCTGACCGAGCCACGAAGTCTCGCACGCGCCCTCGGCGCCCTGCCCCGTCGACAAGCCGAGCTGCCCGCGACCCGCGTCTGACGCGCCCTGCCGCGTCGCCCGGCGACGTGAGCGGATCCCGCCGCCCGAGGGCCGACGGTGCACCCTGCGCATCTCTGCAGCCAGGGCAACGCTGCAGCACGCGCAACACTGCATAGGCTGCAATGTTATGCTCAACGCAGCATGGACTCTGACCTGGCCTCTGACCTAGCCTCTGACCTGGGTGTCGAGAGCACGAACCGCTTGGCGGGAGCGGGCGACCCCCGCACCGACGATGCGACCGCGCCCGGCGACGGCGAGCCCGAGTCTCCGCACGCCGCACGCCTTCGTGAGCGAAAGAAGCTCGCCACCCGCAGGGCGCTCCGGCACGCCGCGCTCGAGCTCGTCGCTGCGCGTGGCTTCGCCAACGTCACGGTCGAGGACATCGCGGCGGCAGCCGACGTGTCGCCCCGGACGTTCTTCAACTACTTCCCGTCGAAGGAGGCTGCGCTCCTCGCCGACGACCCCGAGCTGCT
>DAHVLW010000124.1:0-5300 GCA_027320205.1 Acidimicrobiaceae bacterium | reverse complement strand
GGACCTCCCCGGCAAGGTCGACGAGGCACGCCGAGACGTAGTCGACGTTCACCTCGACGCCGAGCCCGGCAGGTCCGGCAGGGCTGAGGCCGATCGGGCTCCCCGGCCGACCGACGGCGCCAGCCTCCGGCCGGTCCTCGACGAGGAGCCCCGACGAGACGAGGATGTCGACGAGGTTCGAGACCGTCGCCTTCGTGAGGCCCGTCCGCTCGGCGAGCCGAGCCCGCGGCGGTCGGCCGCCTACGGCGACCTCGCGAAGGACGAGCGCGAGGTTGGCCCGGCGGAGCGCTTCCGGGCGGGCCGGACCGACTGGTGGGACCGCGCTCGCCTGGCCGGCTTGGCCTGCGAGACCGACCGGGCCCGACGGGCCGACCGGGCGCGCGCTCAGCGCGCCCCGAGGACGTGCTCGACGGCCAGCTGGTCCAAGCGGGCGAAGCCGTAGCCGTGGGCAGCGGCCTCCTCGACGTCGAACCGCTCGTAGGCGTCTGGGTCGGCGAGCAGCTCGCGGAAGGTCTCGCCCTCGGCGAGGGTCGGCGTCCCGAGCTCGCCGACCTGGCTCGCCCGAAGTGCCGCCTGGACCTCCGGATCGGCGCGGAAGCTGGCGGCGCGCTCTTTGAGGAGCAGATAGGTACGCATGTTCGCCGCCGCCGACGCCCACACTCCCTCGGCGTCCTCAGTTCGGAACGGCTTGTAGTCGAAGTGCCTCGGCCCGTCGTAGGCGGGCCCGCCGCCTGGGGCGCCGTGCTCGAGCAGGTCGACGAGGAAGAAGGCGCTCAGCAGATCGCCGTGGCCGAAGACCAGGTCCTGGTCGTACTTGGCGCCGTGCTGCCCGTTGAGGTCGATGTGGAACAGCTTTCCGTGCCACAGCGCCTGGGCGACGCTGTGGACGAAGTTCATCCCCGCCATCTGCTCGTGGCCGACCTCGGGATTGACGCCCACCATCTCGCGGTGCTCGAGCGAGGAGATGAACGCGAGCGCGCTCCCGACCGTCGGGAGGATGATGTCGCCCCGCGGCTCGTTGGGCTTCGGCTCGATGGCGAAGCGGATCTGGTAGCGGCGGTCGACGACGTAGGCGGCGAGCGTGTCGATGGCCTCGCGGTAGCGCTCGAGGGCGGACCGGACGTCCTTCGCCGCGTCGGTCTCCGACCCCTCGCGACCGCCCCAGAAGACGTACGTCCGAGCCCCGAGCTCGGCGGCAAGGTCGAGGTTGGCCATCACCTTGCGCAGCGCGTAGCGCCTCACGCCCCGGTCGTTGCTCGTGAAGGCGCCGTCCTTGAACATCGGATGGGTGAACAGGTTCGTCGTGACCATCGGCACGACGAGGCCCGTCGCGTCGAGCGCGGCACGGAAGCGCTTGATCCTCCCCTCGCGCTCGGCCGTGGGCGAGCCGAAAGGCACGAGGTCGTCGTCGTGGAAGGTGACGCCGTAGGCGCCGAGCTCCGCCAGCCTGTGGACGGCCTCGACGGCGTCGAGCGGCGGGCGCGTCGCGTCGCCGAAAGGGTCCCGCGCCTGCCATCCGACGGTCCAGAGCCCGAAGGAGAACCTGTCGTCGCGAGTCGGTGATCCGGGCATGGCTCCTCCTCCCGCCTCGGGCGGCCTCGACGCCCGGCCGGCGTCTGGCGGACCGAGTTCGTTCAAGTCTTGAACTTAAAACCTGAGCCGCCCGGGCGTCAACGGGCCCTCGCACCCTTGGCGTCGGTAGCCTTCCGCCGGGGCCTGCCGAGGGCGCGGGCCGGAGGAGGTCGCGATGGAGCTCCGGGCTCTCGGGGACGAGGGGCTCGTCGTCTCGGCGGTCGGTCTCGGCTGCATGGGGATGAGCGAGTTCTACGGCCCTTCGAACGACGACGAGTCGACCGCGGTGATCCATCGCGCCCTCGACCTCGGCGTCACGCTGGTCGACACGGCGGACATGTACGGCCCGTTCACGAACGAGCAGCTCGTCGGGCGGGCGATCGCCGAGCGGCGGGACGAGGTCGTGCTGGCGACGAAGTTCGGCAACCAGCGCCTTCCCGACGGCACCCGGCTCGGGATCAACGGGAGGCCGGAGTACGTCCGGCAGGCCTGCGATGCCTCCCTGGTGCGCCTCGGCGTCGAGGTCATCGATCTCTACTACCAGCACCGCGTCGACCCGAAGGTCCCGATCGAGGAGACCGTCGGCGCCATGTCGGAGCTCGTGACGGCGGGCAAGGTGCGCTTCCTCGGGCTCTCCGAGGCCGCCCCGGCGACGATCCGGCGGGCGCACGCCGTCCACCCGATCTCGGCGCTCCAGTCCGAGCACAGCCTCTGGAGCCGCGACTGCGAGGACGAGGTGCTCCCGACCGTGCGCGAGCTCGGCATCGGCTTCGTCGCCTACAGCCCGCTCGGCCGCGGCTTCCTGACGGGGCAGATCACCTCGGCCGAGGAGCTGGCCGAGGACGACTTCCGCCGTGCCAATCCGCGCTTTGAGGCCGGGCACCTCGAGGCGAACCTGGCCTTGGCACGTGCCGTCGGCGATCTCGCCAAGCGCAAGGGCTGCACCGCGGCGCAGGTGGCGATCGCCTGGGTGCTCTCGCGGGGGGAGGAGGTCGTGCCGATCCCGGGCACGAAGCACCTCGCCTACCTCGACGACAACCTCGGCGCGCTCGGCGTCGAGCTCGGCGCCGAGGACCTCGCCTTCCTCGACGAGCAGATCCCGAAGGGGGCCGCCGCGGGCGATCGCTACCGGGACATGAGCCCGATCGGGAGGTGACCGCGGGTGCGAGCCACGGCGCGCCGCGGAGCCGCCGGGGTCGGGCGGAAGTTAGGCTCGGCGGGTGGACGCCGCGCTCGCCCGGGCCGAGGAGGTGCTGCGCTCGGTCCGTGAGGTGATCGACCGTGTCGAGGGCGCCGTCGAGCGGCTCGAGGCCGAGTCGCTGCCTCCTGGCGTCGCGGCCGACGGCCTGCCTTCGAGCCCCGCCGGATAGGCGGGCTTCGCGACCTTCCCGCCGGGGCTCAGTGCCGGCGGGCCAGGCGGGATCGGCGGCGCGGCCGCCAGGAGCCGGTGGCCTCGTCAGGCCTTCTTCGTCTCCCAGAAGATCTTGTCGATCTCGGCGATCCCGTCGAGCAGCCTCGTCGCGACGGCGACGTCGTTCGTCTTCTTCGCCTCGCCGGCCGCCTTCGTCGTCTTCCAGAACAGATCGTGGAGCTGCGGGTACCTCTCGAGGTGCTCGGGCTTGAAGTAGTCGGTCCATAGGACCCAGAGGTGGTGCTTGACGAGCTCGGCCCGCTCCTCCTTGATGGTGGTCGCGCGCTCGCGGAACACCGGGTCCTCCGACGCGTGCCACTTCTCCATGATCGCCTTCACCGAGTCGGCCTCGATGCGCGCCTGGGCCGGGTCGTAGACGCCGCAGGGCAGGTCGCAGTGGGCATGGGCCGTCTCGGGGGAGCGGAAGCGGTCGACTACGGTGAAAAGGCGCGAGGTCAGCTGCATGCCAGGTCTCCTTGGGTCTCCGATGCCGAGCTCCCCTGACGGGCGGGGTGCTGTCGCCGCGGAAGGCGACGGCTCCGACACTACCGTCCATCGTCGCGGCACCACCCGTCCCCGGCGCACGCTCGGTGGCGGCGCGCTCGTCGGGAGCTCGCTCGCGGTGTCGCTCGCGAGCTTTCTGGCGTGGTGGGCGCTGTGCGCGAAGCGGGTGGAGGTCGAGGGGCCGAGCATGCTGCCGGGACTCGCGCCCGGCGACCGGCTGCTCGTCGCGCGCCGGCTCTTCGGGCGCCGGGGACCGAGGCTCACCCCCGGCGACCTCGCCGTCGTCCGAGACCCCGAGGCGTCCGGGCGACTGATCGTCAAGCGCGTCGGCTCCGCGCGCGGAGGGAGCATCGTCGTCCTCGGCGACAACCCCGCCGCGAGCCGGGACAGCCGCAGCTTCGGCCCGGTGCCGCGCGAGCTCGCCGTCGGGAGGGCCTGGTACCGCTACGCGCCCGCGTGGGCCGCCGGCCGCCTGCGTCCGGGGCCCGCAGGAGGCCATCTGGGGGCGCCGCGGGAGCGCCTTGCCGTGGGGGCGGTGACGCGGTGACCGTCGGGCCGCCCGGGCGGCGAGACCACCTGGGCGACATCGGGGGCTTCATCCGCCAGCAACGCGCCGTCGCCAGCCTCTCGCTCCGGCGGCTCTCGGAGCTCGCCGGTGTCTCCAACCCCTACCTGAGCCAGATCGAGCGGGGCCTTCGGAAGCCCTCCGCCCAGATCCTCCAGCAGCTCGCACGGGCGCTTCGGATCTCGGCCGAGACGCTCTACGTCGAGGCCGGGATCCTCGAAGACCGGCCTGTGGAGGACGACCTCGACCGGCGCATCCTCGCCGACCCGTTCCTGAGCGAGGAGCAGCGCCAGGCGCTCGTCCGCGTCTACTGGTCCTATCGCCACGCCGGCTCGGCGAGCGGCCGAGGCGGCGCCGGCGGTCGCGAGGCGCCGGGCAAGGGGGCCTGATCGCCGGGCCGAGCCGGTACGCTCGGCGGGAATGCGCCGGCTCGCCGTGCTCTCGATGCACACCTCGCCACTCGCCCAGGCCGGCGTCGGCGACGGCGGTGGGATGAACGTCTACGTGCGCGAGCTCTCCTCTGCGCTCGCCCGGGCCGGCGTCGCCTGCGACGTCTACACGCGGGCGAACGGACGCAGGGACCCGCCGCTCGTCGAGGTCGAGCCGGGCTTCGTCGTGCACCACGTCGAGGCCGGGCCCAGTTGCGAGGTCGAGAAGTCGGAGCTGTGGAGGCTCGTCCCGGCCTACGCCGACCGTGTCGCCACCCTCCTGGCGGAGCAGGCGAGATCTGGCTCCCCGGCCGATGCGCTGCACGCGAACTACTGGCTCTCCGGCGTCGCCGGCCACGCGCTCAAGCACCGCCTCGGGCTGCCGCTCGTCGCGACGTTCCACACGCTCGACCGCGTGAAGGCCGAGGTCGCGCCGGAGGAACGAGACGGCGGGTCGGCCGGCAGACGCGCCTTGGCGGAGGCCGAGGTCGTCGGATGCGCCGACGCCCTCCTCGCGAGCTGCGCGGTCGAGGCCGACCAGCTCGCCGAGCTCTACGGCGCCGACCCTGCCCGGATCGAGATCGTGGCGCCCGGTGTCGATCGGGCCGTCTTCTCGCCCGGTGACCGGCGCCAGGCGCGCCAGGCGCTCGGTCTCGCGCCGCTCGGCCCGCTGGTCCTCTTCGTCGGCAGGATCCAGCCGCTGAAGGGAGCCGGCGCCGCGCTCGGCTGCCTGGAGGCACTCGACGCGCTCGGGATCGAGGGATCGGAGCTCGTCCTCGTCGGGGGGCCGAGCGGGCCTGAGGGGCCGGGCGAGCTCGCG